>JBDKIJ010000046.1:0-16694 GCA_039797155.1 Gemmatimonadota bacterium
GAGTGGATTTGTCGAGGCGGCGTGGCGTCCACTGACGGAACAGGATATCCCGGCCGACTCGCTCGGGGCCTCGATTCGCCGTGGATTGGCAATTCTCCGCAATACGCCGGATTCGCTGCCCGCGTATGCCACCTCCGGCCTGAACTGCACGAGCTGTCACCAGCAGGACGGGCTCAAGCTCTCGGCGGCGCCACTGACGGGGTCGCATGCGCGATTCCCGAAGTACATGCCGCGCTCCGGCGCCGTGATTTCCCTGGCGGATCGCGTCAACTACTGCTTCACGCGCTCGCTGGCGGGGAATGCGCTGCCGGTCGAGTCGCGGGAAATGGCCGACATCCTCGCCTACCTCGCCTTCATCTCGCAGGGCGTACCGGTCGGGACGAAAATCGCGGGTCATGACGGGATCATCAGCATGAAGGACACCCTTGAGGGCAACACCGGGCGTGGCGAAGTGGTCTATAAGCGCGACTGCGTCGCCTGCCATCAGGTGGATGGGCAGGGTGTGCCCAAGGCATTCCCACCGCTCTGGGGACCGAAGTCGTATTCGATCGGTGCCTCGATGGCGCGGCTTGAGCGGGCGGCGAGCTTTATCTGGCACAACATGCCGCAGACGCAACCGGGGAAGTTGACGCCGCAAGAAGCCTTTGATGTGGCGGCGTACATCAACAGCCATGCGCGGCCGGATTCCCCTGGGAAGGAGGGAGATTGGCCGATGGGTGGGGCGCCCAAGGATGTCCCATATGCGACGCAGGGGCATGACGCCTTCAATCCGCCCGCACTCCTCCCACGCGCCAATCCGAAGACGTCCGTGGTGCCGAATCCGCCGCGCGCGCCGCGCCAACTCAAGGGAGACTGACGATGCTCTCGCGTCGTGATTGGCTGACGGGAAGCGCCGGCGCCATCGGAGGGGCCGTGCTGGCTGGTGTGCCGGGATTGGCCGACTCGCAGGACGCACCAGCCGCGCCCCTCACGCCCCCAGCTGATCCCACGAAAGTCGCCGGTGCCCCAACTTCTGATCTCGGTGGGCGCTCCCCCTTCGAGACCCCGCATCGTGCGCCGACCGGGGAGATCACCGGCAGTTCCCTCACACCGCTCGAGCGACTCACGGGACAGATCACCCCAGCGGACCTGCATTTCGAGCGTCATCATGCAGGGATCCCCTTCATCGATCCGGCGGCACATGCACTGCTGATTCATGGACTCGTGGAGCGGCCGATGCAGTTCTCCATGGAGGAGCTGAAGCGCTTCCCGCAGGTCACGCGCACCCATTTCGTGGAGTGCGCCGGCAACGGGCGCAATGCGTATCGTGCGCCCAAGCCGGAGATGACCGCGCAGAAGGTATCGGGAATGCTCAGCAATACCGAGTGGACCGGCGTCCCGTTGACGACCGTGCTTCGCGAAGCAGGTGTGAAGCCGGAGGCATCCTGGTTCCTGGCGGAGGGCGGCGACGCGTGCATGATGACGCGCTCCGTACCAATCGAAAAGGCCTGGGACGATGCCCTGTTGGTATGGGCGCAGAATGGCGAACCGCTGCGACCGGCCCAAGGTTATCCGCTGCGTCTGCTGCTGCCTGGTTGGGAAGGCAACATCAACGTGAAGTGGCTCCGTCGTATCGAACTCGGTACGGCACCTTGGATGACGCGGTGGGAAACGTCCAAGTACACGGATCCGCTTCCGAACGGGACGGCGCGACGGTTCAGCTTTGAACTGGATGCCAAGTCCATCATCACAACGCCGTCGCATCCGGATCGGTTGATCGAAAAGGGGTGGCGTCCCATTTCCGGGCTCGCCTGGTCGGGGCGTGGTCGTATCACGCGTGTCGAGGTCAGTACCGATGGAGGGACGTCGTGGTACGAGGCGGAACTCCTCGCGCCGGCAACCTCCAAGGCGGCGGTCCGCTTCCAATACATGTGGCAGTGGAATGGCGGCGCCACTCGGCTGCTCAGTCGTGCAACGGATGAGACCGGCTATGTACAACCAACCCGTGCGGCGTTAGTCGCGGCGCGTGGCCTTGGGACCGACTACCACTTCAATCAGATCGTCGGATGGGATGTGGCCACAGACGGTGCGGTGACCTTCTTCGGAGAGAGCGCATGAATCCGGTCCGCAGCTTGCTGGCCATTGCCGGCATGGTCATCGTGAGTGGATGCAGCGACGGCGCGGCGTCGCGTGACGCAACCGGGACGCGACCGGCGCGGTTCGCCGAGTACGATGCAGGGACCGTACCGGGTGGACCGGGGGTAGGGCAGCCCTTCGGGCTTGGGCGCAGCGCCGCCGCGTCGCAGATCGCCGCCTGGGACACGGATGTTGGTCCGGATGGCCGGACGTTGCCGGCAGGTCGGGGGACGGTGGCCGAAGGCGCCACGCTCTATTCCGCCCAATGTCAGCAATGTCACGGCGCGAAGGGGGAGGGGATGGCGCCCGCCTATCCGGCGCTGATCGGTCGCCCGCCCGAAGCCGAAGGGTTCGTCTTCGCGAAGGACCCGAAGTTGGTCCATACGATCGGCAACTACTGGTCGCATGCGACCACGTTGTTCGACTACATCAAGCGCGCCATGCCGCTGACGGCGCCAGGGTCATTGACGGATAGCCAAGTCTACGCGCTCACGGCGTACCTGTTGGCGGCGAATGAGGTCCTGCCCGATTCAGCCACGTTGGATGCGGCGTCGTTGCGCGCCGTCAAGATGCCGTACGCGGACCGTTTCGTGGCGGATGACCGTCGCGGCGGTGCCGAGATCAAGTAAGCACGTCACTCACCCTTCTCGGAGGACGCAGTATGACAACAGCAGCAGCCATGCGAAATCAACCGATCGCGACGGCCCCCTCGGGCTCAGCGCTGCCTCCATGGGCCCTCTTGGGTCTTCTGTTCGGTCTCGTGGGGGCGGCGTCGATCCTGTTGTGGGGACCGATTGGCGTTTCCGGGACGTATCCCCGCGTGATCGGCGCGTTGTTCCGTCTGTTCGATGGGTCTGTCGCGGAAGCCAACCCCTATCTTGTGAAGATGGGGGCACTGCTCAAGCCCGAGACCTATCTGGTCATCGGACTGCCGATTGGCGGCTTTCTCGCGACCAAGCTCGGTCGGGCCCCGAAGGCGCCCGCGTGTGAGATGGTCCACGCCATGGAGCGCACGACGGGTACCCGCTATCGCGATGCCTTCATCGGCGGGTTCCTGATCGTGTTTGGTGCCCGCCTCGCCGGTGGGTGCACGTCCGGGCACATCATCTCCGGTATCATGCAGATGTCGATCAGTGGACTGATCTTCGGCGCGGCCGTATTCGCCTCGGGGATTTTCACCGCCAAGAGCCTGCGCAAGGGAGCCTGACCATGACCCCACTCTATGCCATCCTGATCGGCGTTGCGATGGGCGCACTCATTCAGCGAGTCGGTGCCTCCAGCCCACGCGTCATCTTGCAGAATCTCCGGTTGGAGAACCTCAGCATCATCAAGTTCATGGCGACCACGATCGCGATCGGGATGATCGTGAGCTATGTCGTCGATGCGGCCGTACCGGGCGTGATGCACTGGGATGTGAAGCCCACCTATGTGCTAGGCGTGGCCCTTGGAGGCCTGATCTTCGGTGTCGGCTTCGCGCTGGGCGGATACTGCCCGGGTACCTGCGTGGTCGGCCTTGGGGAGGGGCGGAAGGATGCCGTCGTCGCGATTGTTGGCGGAATCGTCGGGGCCCTCGTATTCACGCTGGTCTACACGATGATACTCGATCCGCTGATCAAGCCCATGGATCTCGGGAAGGTGCGGATCCAGGACTATGTGGCGCTGCCACCCATTGCGATCGCGCTGGTCCTCGGCGGCGGCATGTTGGCGCTGATGCGGGCGCTCCCAACGAATCCGGGACGCGGTTCGGACGCCTGAGCGGTTTCGCCGCGGCAATGGACACGGGGGGAGTGGCACATGGTGCACTCCCCCCGTGTCGTGCGTAGGTTAAGCCGCAGGCCGGTTTCAGATGCGCGGGAGCGTCACGCCGTGTTGCCCCTGATACTTGCCCTTCTTGTCGCCGTAGCTGACTTCCGGCTCCTCGTCCCCGGTAAAGAAGACGACCTGGGCGATCCCTTCGTTGGCGTAGATCTTGGCGGGGAGTGGGGTCGTGTTCGAGATCTCCAGCGTCACATAGCCTTCCCATTCCGGCTCGAACGGGGTGACGTTGGTGATGATGCCGCAGCGGGCATACGTACTCTTGCCAACAGTCAGCGTCAGCACGTTACGCGGAATACGGAAGTACTCCACCGTACGGGCCAGCGCAAACGAATTCGGGGGCACGATGCAGACATCGCCCTCGTATTCTACGAAGCTCTTCGGGTCGAACGCCTTCGGATCGACGATCGAATTCAGGACGTTGGTGAAGATCCGGAATTCGCGGGCCACCCGCATATCGTAGCCATAGGAGCTGACGCCGTAGGAAATGACGCCCTGGCGGACCTGGCGGTCTTCGAACGGCTCGATCATGCCGTGTTCGCGCGCCATGCGGGTAATCCAGCGATCTGAGCAGAGGCCCATGGTGACGGTCGAGAGGGTAAGGGTGAGCCCGGTTCGCCGGGCCGGGGGAAGATAGGGTTGGGACGCCATCCAAGGCAAAGGGCGGTTGGAACGGTGAGGCGTCGGTCCCATCGGAAGGGAAATCGGTGTTTGCCGGTTACTCCCGTGGTGTCTTCGCGTCACCTCCCGTTGAGAGAATGTGCGCCAACTGGTAGGATACGTCAAAGCGCTTTGTGAATATTTTCACGAAGTGCCGCCGCCTGGTGATTTCCCCCTCCGTCCTTGCCCTCGGGGCAGGGGCGGTGCACCTCGTGGGCCTTCGACGATTCTGCTGCCCTGATGCTACGCCACTACCTGCCGGTGTTGTTGTTGCTCGGCTTCGCGGTGCTCAATGCCGTGTTGATCCTGGGCATTTCGCACCTGACGGTGAAGGCTCAGCCTACGCCGGTCAAATCCCAGCCGTATGAGTCGGGCATCAGCCCACTCGGCGATGCGCGTGACCGCTTCTCGGTCAAGTTCTACCTCGTGGCCATGCTGTTCATCGTGTTCGATATCGAAACGGTGTTCATGATCCCGTGGGGCGTGCACTACCGGCAGCTCTCCTGCGCCGTTCCGTTGGCTGGTGGCATCTGCCCGCCGGGGCAACTGTCGTTCTTCGGCTTTGGCGAAATGCTCGTGTTCGCGCTGATCCTGGTGGTCGGCTTCGTGTACGTCTGGAAGAAGGGAGCGCTGTCGTGGGAGTAACCCCGGCCCCCATTGGTGGACGCCCTGCGGGGCTCCGGCAGGTGCAGGTCGATCCGACCTCACAGGATGGCTGGGTGACAACCCGGCTTGATTTCCTGGTGAATTGGGCGCGTGCCGGATCGCTGTGGCCGATGCCCTTTGGCACCGCGTGTTGTGCCATTGAATTCATGGCGACGGCAGCCAGTCGGTTCGACCTCTCGCGCTTCGGCATGGAGCGGCTGGCGTACTCGCCGCGCCAAGCGGACGTGCTGCTGTGCGCCGGTCGCGTGCCCCTCAAGCTCGCCCCGGTACTGCGGCGCATCTATCAGCAGATGCCGCAGCCGAAGTGGGTCATCTCCATGGGGGCCTGCGCCTCGACCGGTGGCATGTTCGACAATTATGCCGTGGTGCAGGGGATCGACACGATCATCCCGGTTGACGTGTATGTGCCGGGATGTCCCCCGCGTCCGGAAGCGCTGATTCACGGCATCATGATGCTGCAGAAGAAGGTGATGCAGGAGCGGTTGCGCGATTCGCAGCGGCATGTCGAAATCGACCCCGATCCGTCCAGCCAGCTCTACATTCCGCCGTCGCGTATCGATGAGCTGTCGGAGCCGTTCGGTAACTCGGTGCATCAGACCCGGTCGGCGCCGTGACCTCGGATCATATGGGTTCGAGTGGCGTGCCGATCGCGGCGGGGACCGAGGCGAATCTGCCGGTCACCCCGGGCATCGTGCCGCGAACCGGCGCAGCGGAGAATCCGTCGGCCGGCGCCTTGCGCACACAATTCGCAAGCGCGGTGCAGCGCGTCGAGGTCGGGTGGGGCGAAACGACGGTCTTCGTCAGCCGCGAGGCGGTGCATGAAATCGTCCGCTGGCTGCATGACGCGGAGCGCTACGACTATCTCGTGGATGTGACGGCGGTCGAGTATCGGGAGGCGGATCGTCCACTCGAAGTCGTCTGGCATCTCCGGTCGTTGTCGCAGCGGCGCTTCCTGCGGCTCAAGGTCGAACTGCCCAAGCGCGGCGCGCTGAGCGTGCCGAGTATCGTCGACATCTACAGCGGGGCCAACTGGCTCGAGCGCGAGTGCTTCGACATGTTCGGCATTCGGTTCGAGGGGCATCCGGACCTGCGTCGCCTCCTCATGTGGGAGAATTATCGGGAAGGCTATCCGCTCCGGAAGGATTTCCCCTTGCGTGGTCGCTTCTCGCGCTCTGAGCAGCTCAAGCAGGCGCTGGCCGCCGATCCCGAGGCGCGCTACTCCATGGAAGAATTGTCGATTGCCGAAGCGTTCCACGATCTGCCGGAGGACATGCGCCATCGGCTCTCCGACGCGGCGTCGCATGGCACGCTGGTGGAGGGCGAATGACGCAGGCCCGTCGCACGATTGAAGTTGCCCTTGGCACCAGCGGGCTGGATGCGCAGGGCGTGCCGTTGCGTGCCCCGCTGGTGGCGCAGGGCGGACAGGCTGTCGCGCTCGAAGTGCCGGCGGCGGCCGCGCGACCGGAGCCGGAATTCGATGCGGATCACATGCTGATCAACATCGGACCGCAGCACCCGGCGACGCACGGCGTACTCCGCCTCGTGCTGGAACTTGATGGTGAGACGGTCGTGCGATGCATTCCGCACATCGGGTATCTCCACTGCGGCTTCGAGAAGATCGGCGAGTACCGGCAGTACAACCAGATCATTCCCTGGACGGATCGCGAGGACTACCTCAATTCGCCGGGGAACAATGTCGCGTTTGTCCTCGGCGCAGAGCGGCTGTTCGGGGTCGGCATGACGGAGCGCACGAAGGTGCTGCGCGTCATACTGATGGAACTGTCTCGCATCATGTCGCATCTGGTGTGGCTCGGGACCACATCGGTGGACATCGGGGCCTTCACGCCCTTCCTCTGGTTGTATCAGGAGCGCGAGAACATCTACAACCTGCTTGAGGGATGGGTGGGCGCGCGCCTCACCACGACGGCGACACGCGTCGGTGGCATGGCCGCGGATATTCCCGATGGCTGGCTCGATGGGTTGAAGGCGTTCCTCAAGGGATTCCCGAAGACGCTTGAGGAATCCGTGCGCATGCTCGAGACGAACGCCATCTGGGCAGGACGTACGGTGGGGCTCGGTGCCATGAGCGCCCACGAGGCGGTCAATGCCGGGCTCTCCGGGCCGATGCTGCGCGCCTCGGGCGTTGCGTATGATGTCCGCAAGGATTTCCCGTACCTCGATTACGAGACCTACGATTTCGAGGTGCCTGTAGGCACCGAAGGGGACGTGTACGACCGGTTCCTCGTGCGTGTTGAGGAGATGCGTCAGTCGGTGCGGATCCTCGAGCAGGCGGTGCGCCGGCTGCCGGATGGACCGATCAACATCGACGATCCGCGCCTCATTCTGCCGCCGAAGCACAAGGCGACGAGCGAAATGGAATCGATGATCCATCATTTCAAGCTCGTCATGGAAGGACCGCGGCCGCCGGCGGGTGAGTGCTACGTCGCGGTCGAAAGCCCCAAGGGCGAGAAGGGCTACTACTTCGTGAGCGACGGCACCTCGAAGCCGGTGCGCTGGCGCATTCGTCCGCCATCGTTCGTCAATCTGTCGGCGATTCCGAAAATGGTGGAAGGCCACCTGCTCTCGGACGTCATCGCCATCAACGCCAGTATCGATATCGTCATGGGAGAGATCGACCGGTGAGTCATGGTCCTTCCGCCAGCGGCGGCGCGCTCGTGGCGGCCCCGCCGCATGGCCATCATCATGACGAACCCCATGAGTTGGTCTTCGTCGGCGACGTCCGTGTGGCACTTGATCGCATCCTGAGCCGCTATCCCACCAAGCAGGCCGCGCTATTGCCGGCGCTATGGATGTTGCAGGACGCACGCGGCTGGGTAAGCGAAAAGGGGATCGAGGAAGTGGCACAGGTACTCGACCTGACTCCGGCGTACGTGAAGGGCGTGGTCAGTTTCTACACCATGTACCACCAGCATCCGGTGGGACGGCATTTCATTCAGGTGTGTACCACGACGCCGTGCAACGTGTGTGGCGCCGAGGACGTGGTGAAGGCCTTTCTTGAGCACAGTGGATGTGGTGATCTCGGTCTGACCAGCGCGGATGGCCGCTTCACGGTTATTGAAGTCGAGTGTCTTGGGGCCTGCGGGTTCGCGACACCAGTCATGATCAACAACGCATTCATCGAATCCGTGACGCCCGAGTCCGTGCCGCGGATCCTGTCGGAGTTGAAGTAATGGGGTATCCCCATCCGTCCCATCCGCGTGAGACCCCCGTCTTGTCGAAGCACTTCGGCGATGCGGGCGCGCGGTCACTCGAAGGGTGGCGCCAGCGTGGCGGCTACGAGGCGTTGCAGAAGGCGCTCGCGACTGACCCGCAGGAGCTGCAGAACATCGTCAAGGAGTCAGGGCTTCGCGGTCGCGGTGGCGCCGGATTCCCCACGGGCATGAAGTGGTCGTTCATGAAGCCCGACGGGAAGACGCATTACCTCTGCTGCAATGGCGACGAGTCCGAGCCCGGCACGTTCAAGGATCGCGAGATCATGCGCTGGACGCCGCACGGTCTCGTTGAGGGGGTGGCGCTCGGTGCGCACGCGATCTATGCGGAGACTGCATACATCTACATCCGCGGCGAATTCACCGAGCCGATCACGCATGTACAGCGGGCCGTCGAGGAGGCGTATGCGGCCGGCATTCTCGGCGCGAACGCGATGGGGAGTGGACGGCGAATCGACATCCACGTGCATCGTGGGGCGGGGGCGTACATCTGCGGCGAGGAAACGGCGCTGATGAATTCGCTTGAGGGACGGCGCGGCAATCCCCGCATCAAGCCGCCATTCCCTGCGGTGGCTGGCCTCTTCGGGAAGCCCACGACGATCAACAACGTCGAAACACTCACCACGGTCCCGTACATCATCAAGCACGGCGCCGAGTGGTACAAGCAGTTCGGTCGTCCCGACAATCCCAAGAGTATCGGGACCAAGCTGTTCTCGGTGTGTGGGAATATCACGCGTCCCGGGAATTATGAGGTCCCGTTGGGGTTCCCCTTCAAGGAGTTCCTCTACGATCTCTGCGGAGGGCCGCTCCCTGGTCGTGAAATCAAGGCGGTGATTCCTGGTGGCTCGTCAGTGCCGATCCTCACGCGTGAGGAGGCCGAGGGCGCGATCATGGATTACGAGGGGATGGTCGCCGCGGGCACGATGCTGGGCTCCGGTGGGGTCATCGTCTTCGATGATCGTCAATGCATGGTGCGTCAGATCGCCCGGCTGACGCGCTTCTATGCGCACGAGAGCTGCGCGCAGTGCTCCCAGTGCCGTGAAGGCACGGCGTGGATTACCCGCATCATGGAGCGTATCCGCGACGGCGAGGGCACGGCGGAAGACCTCGATACGCTGGTGTCGATTGCCGATAATATGAGCGGCAAGACGATCTGCGTGCTGAGTGACTCCTGTGCGACCCCGGTGCTGTCGGGGCTGAAGAAGTTCCGTCACGAGTTCGAGGCGAAGATTGCGGCCAATCGGTCGATGGTCACCGTGCCCGGGGCGCTACGCGCTCCGGCGGCGTGAGGGACGGCATGACTGAGCAGAAGATGGTCTCCCTCACGATCGAGGGGCGTCCGGTCTCGGTGCCCGAGGGGATGTCGATTCTCGAGGCGGCCAAGACGGCGGGTGTTCTGGTCCCCCACTACTGCTACCATCCGGGTCTTCCGGTGGCCGGCGTGTGCCGCATGTGCCTGGTGGAAGTGGAGAAGATGCCCAAGTTGGCACCGGCGTGTGCCACGTCGGTCATGGAAGGGCAGGTGGTGCACGTGCATTCCCCGAAGGCGCTCGAAGCGCGCAAGGGCGTGCTGGAGTTCCTGCTCATTAATCATCCCCTCGATTGTCCGATCTGCGATCAGGCGGGTGAGTGCGAGCTGCAGGACTACACCTTCGCGGAAGGCCGTGCGGATTCGCGTTATCGCGAGCCGAAGCGATTCAATCCGATGGAGGACTTCGGCGGCGACGTCCTGTATGTGCAGAATCGCTGCATCCTCTGCACCCGCTGCGTGCGGTTCATGAGCGATGTGGCGCACGAGCCGGTGCTGAACGTGTCCGAGCGCGGCGATCGGGCCTTCATTGGCAAGGCTGACGGGCACGACCTGACGAATCCGTGGGCCGCGAACGTGATCGACCTGTGCCCGGTCGGTGCCTTGCTCTCCAAGGATTTCCTGAACAAGGCGCGAGCGTGGGAGTTGGATCGCGCACCGACGATCTGCACGGGTTGCAGCCAGGGGTGCAACGCGGTGGCGGAGACGCGTGACAATGTCGTGGTGCGTCTCAAGCCGCGAGCCAATGATCAGGTGAATCAGTACTATCTCTGCGATGTCGGACGGATGAGCTATCGCGAGTTTAATCGGCGCGATCGCCTCGATCAGCCATTGCTGCGGCAAGGTGGGACGCTTGAGGTGGCGGAGTGGGATCGCGCGATCGAAACCGCTGCGACGATGCTCGCCGGGCGTCGGGTGACCATGCTGGTTTCGCCCAATCTGTCGAATGAGGCGGTGTTCCTGAGCCGCGGCATTGCAGCGCAGTGTGGTGCAGAGATGGCCATGGTCATCCCGCGTGGTGATGAGTCGCCACTCCCGGGTGCTCCCGATCTCTCGCTTCGTGCAGAGCGCGCGGCCAACGCCGCGGGTGCGCGGGCCATGGGCGTTCGCGAGGCGGCATCGGTGCAGACGGCCGTTGCTGGTGCCGAGGTGGTGCTGGTGGTGGGCGACCTGCCGGATGGAACCTCGGCCTCGGATTTCGCGGTGGGCACGTCGATTGTGTACGCTGGCACCGTCCTGTCCGCGGTGGTTACCGGAATCGCTCAGGTCGTCCTGCCGTTGACGACGGTGCTGGAAGAGGAGGGCACGCTGACGAACCTGCGTGGTCGTGTCCAGCGGTTCCTGCAGGCGAAGACGGCACCTGGCGTGGCACGTCCGAGTTGGTTCGTCCTTGCCGATCTCTTGCGGGCCGTCGGTGGATCGGGCGCCTTTTATCTGCCGTCAGAGGTTTTCGCGGCGATGACCGCGACCCTTCCGGCCTTCGCGGGGCTGGAGTACGACGCGTTGGGGCTCCGTGGCTTGCCGATGGGGACGGGCACCAGCGCTGCTCCCGCCGAGGTGACGGCATGATGGCCTCGTCGATGCTGCAGGCGGTCGCGGCACTCGATGTCGCGGCGCTATTCCCGAAGGCTGATCCGCAGCAAGCGCCGGTGGCCATCGCTACGTACGTCGCGGCGAGTGTGGTGAAGATGCTGGCGGTCTTTACGATGTGGTTGGTCATGGTGGCCTACCTCACGCTGGCCGAGCGAAAGTTTGCTGCATGGTTCCAGGATCGGCGTGGACCGAATCGCGTGGGGCCATGGGGATTGCTGCAGCCGGTGGCAGACGGTCTCAAGAATTTCATGAAGGAAGAGACCAATCCGGACTTCGCTGATCGCTGGTTGTTCATCCTCGCACCGGCCTTGGCGTTCGTGCCGGCGATGCTGACGTGGGCGGTGTTGCCTATTGCGGCCCCACTGCCGACCCCGTGGGGGCTGATCGACATGGCGGTTGCGCCGATGCCGATCGGATTCCTCTATGTGCTCGCGATCTCGTCACTCGGCGTCTACGGGATCGTGCTCGCCGGATGGGCGTCGAATAACAAATACGCGTTGTTGGGCGGGCTTCGTTCGAGCGCGCAGATGGTGTCCTATGAGATCGCCATGGGCATGTCGACGATTCCGGTGCTGCTGCTGGCTGGGAACGTCTCGCTCACGAGCATCGTGCAGCAGCAGGCGAGCATGGGGTGGAACGTCCTCTCCTTGACGGTAGCGTGGTTCACATTTCTCGTGGCCGCCTTTGCCGAAACGAACCGTCTGCCATTCGACCTGCCCGAGGCAGAGTCGGAGCTGGTAGCGGGTTATCACACCGAATACAGCGGGATGAAGTTCTCCATGTTCTTCATCGCCGAGTACGCGAACATGGCGACGGTGAGCGGATTGACGGCCACACTGTTCTTCGGTGGTTGGGATATTCCGTTCACCGCGTGGGACAACGTCGCGCCGTATTCCGTGCTGAAGACCGTACTGACGTTTGGCGCGTTCATGACGAAGATGGCGTCGTTCCTGTTCCTCTTCATGTGGATCCGCTGGACGCTGCCGCGTTTCCGCTACGACCAGCTGATGTCGCTGGGGTGGAGCATCATGCTGCCCGTGGCGCTCGGGTACATCGTCGTGGTGGCGGGGGCCACGTTGGCGCTGGATGCGGCGGGGGTTGCGCGAGGCCCGCTCTTTTCGCTGGCGCTGTTGGCGATGAACATCGTGCTCATCGCGGGGCTCCTGCGGTGGCTCGACCGTGGGAAACTGATCAGTCCGGCGAGTGCCCGTCTTGGCGCCACGGACCTGTCGCGCTTGCGCGCCCGCGGCGATGCGGGATCGCTGCGCACCTTGCCGAAGGGAGAGGGCTGATGGCTATCGGAGTGAAGGTCATGTCCCGGCCAATCGAACGCGTCAGCTATGTGCGTTCGACGCTCAAGGGCATGGCGACCACGCTCAAGCACCTGGTGGACCCGCATAAAGTCACCATGGAATATCCGGAGCAGAAATGGGACCTGTCGCCTCGGTGGCGCGGTACCCATCGCATGCTCACCACCGAGGATGGGAAGGCCAAGTGCGTGGCGTGTGGCCTGTGTCCAACCGTGTGTCCGGCCAATTGCATCAAGCTCACGCCCGGCGAGGATGAACAGGGCAATCGCTACCCGCTCGTGTTCGAAATTGATGAATTCCGGTGCATCTTCTGCGGCTACTGCCAAGAGGTATGCCCGGAGGAGGCCATCCATGTGGGCCGCCACTATGAGAACGCAGAGTATGATCGTGCTTCCTTCATCTACGATCTCGAGCGATTGACGGCCCAGACGCATCCGGTGTGCGAGATGTGGGATCCCGCCGACCCGAAGGGCGAATGAACCGTTTCGTCGAATTCCAGTTCTACCTCTTCGCCTTGCTGGCCGTCGTTTCGGCGATCCTGTTCGTCACACGCCGCAATCCGGTGCCCGCTGCGCTCTGGTTGGTGAATGTGATGTTCGCGTTGGCCGGGCTCTACGTGATGCTGGACGCCGCCTTCGTTGGGGCCGTGCAGGTGTTGGTGTACGCTGGTGCCATCATGGTGGTCTTCGTGTTCGTCGTGATGCTGCTCAACCTCGGTCGGGGAGAAGTTGGCGACTTGCGCGCGCTGGTGCCGCGTCTCGGCGCGGGCCTCGTGGGGCTGGCGTTATTGGCCAATCTCCTCGTTGCCCAGCGGACCCGGTGGCCGCGTCTCGCGCCGGCGAATGCCGGCGACAACGCCGTGGCCCCGGTGGCCGGGAGCCTGTTCACCGAGCACCTCGTGGCCTTCGAACTCACGAGCGTCCTCCTGCTCGTCGCGGTTGTCGGGGCTGTTCTCCTCGCGAAGAGGCGCGCTGCCGCATGATTACTGAAGCCCTGATCGTGTCCGCCATCCTGTTCGTGATCGGTGTCGTCGGTGTCCTGACGCGACGGAACGCGATCATCCTGTTCATGTGTGCGGAACTGATGCTGAATGCGGTGAACCTGAGCCTGGTCGCGTTCTCAAAGCTGCACGGTGTCACCGGCCAGGTGTTTGTCATCATGGTGATGACCGTTGCTGCAGCGGAGGCCGCCGTAGGGTTGGCTATCATCATTTCGGTGTTCCGGCATTTCGGGACGGTCGATCTCTCGAACCTTCGGACGCTTCGCGGATGATCGCCGCTCTGCTCCCCCTGCTATTGCTCCTGCCGATCGCCGGCTTCCTGATCAACGGCAGTATCGCGTTGTTCGGAGCGCGAACCGATGCGTCAGGCGCGCGGAGTACCGCCCGACACCCTGTGGTGACCGTTGTTGGACCGGCCGTCATGTTGGCAGCCTTCGGCCTCGCCGCTGCCCTGTTTGCGCGCATGCGAGTCGGGTTCGGCGCGCCGGTGGTCGTCACACTCGGTTCGTGGATGCCCGTGGGGGCCTTATCCATCGACTGGAGCCTGCAGCTCGATCAGCTCTCGATGCTGATGACGCTGGTGATCACCGGGATCGGTTCGCTGATCCATCTCTTCTCGATCGGCTACATGCGCGAGGATGCCGGATACGCGCGGTATTTCGCGTATCTCAATCTGTTCGTCGCCTTCATGCTCGTGCTGGTTCTCGGCGCCAGCTATCCCGTGATGTTTGTTGGATGGGAAGGGGTCGGGTTGGCGTCTTACCTGCTGATCGGGTTCTGGTATCGGGAGCGGGCCAACGCCGATGCGGGACGCAAGGCGTTCATCGTGAATCGGATCGGGGATTTCGGATTCCTGATCGCGATGTTCCTGATCTGGCAGACCACGCAGCGCCTTGATTTCGCCGGGGCGCATGCCATGCTTGGAGCGCAGGCGGGAACGTCCGTCGTATTGACCATTGCCTTGCTGTTGTTCGTGGGGTGTGCCGGCAAGAGTGCGCAGCTCCCTCTCTACATCTGGCTCCCCGATGCCATGGCGGGTCCGACCCCCGTCTCGGCCTTGATTCATGCCGCCACGATGGTGACGGCTGGCGTGTATCTGGTGGCACGTGCCGCCCCGATTTTCAGTGGTGCGCCAGAGGCTTCGCTGGTGATCGTGCTCGTCGGCGCCGCAACGGCGCTCTTCGCGGCCACCATCGCGTTGCGCCAGTGGGACATCAAGAAGGTGCTGGCCTATTCAACCGTGTCCCAACTCGGCTACATGTTCGTGGGGGTTGGGGCCGGCGCCTACACGGCGGGCGTGTTTCATCTGGTGACGCATGCCTTCTTCAAGGCGCTGTTGTTCCTTGGTGCTGGCTCCGTGATTCACGCAATGCATCATGCCTATCACACGACCCACCGTCACGCGGACCCACAGGACCTGCGCAACATGGGCGGTTTGCGCCAGTACATGCCGGCCACCGCGGGCGCGATGACCCTGGCGACACTGGCGATCGCCGGCGTGCCGCCGCTGGCGGGGTTCTTTTCGAAGGATGAGATCCTGGCGTCGGTCTTTGCGCGTGCGCACGGCTCACCGTTGGCGACGGCCACTCTGCTTGGCATTCCGGGATCGACCCTCTTGTACGTGGCGTACGGCATCGGCGTGCTGACGGCGTTGCTGACCGCGATCTACATGACGCGCATGCTGATGCTCGCGTTCTACGGAATGAATCGGACCGGTGAGGCGGAGCAGGATGCCCTGCACGAGGCGCCATGGATCATGACGGTGCCCGTGCTGCTGCTGGGCATCCTGACGGTTGCTGGAGGATGGCTCAATCTGCCGGCGCTCATGCCATGGGGCCCAACCGGGCTACTGGAATCATGGTTGGCGCCAGTGACCGGGACGAGTGCCGCGCGGCTGGCGGGGACCGGCGCCCATTTGGATCATGCGACCGAAATCGTGCTGGTGTCCGTGGCAATCGCCGTCGCGTTGCTCGGTATGACTTTGGCAATCGTGATGCATCGCGCGCCGATTGCCAACAAGGCGGACTCCCCAGTTGACTCGAGCCTCCTCGCGCGTGCGTACGGCGTCGACGCCGTCGTGGATGCCCTCGTCGTACGACCGATGCGTGTTGTCGCCGCCACGGTGCTTGGGCGGATGGTTGAGCGCGGCATTGACGGGCTGTTTTCCCACGGTGGTGCCATGCTGATGCGAACGGCAAGTCTGATCGGAACGCGCGTGCAGGATGGCGATGTCGGCAAGTACGCCTGGTTGGTTGCGGGAGGGGCGCTTGCCCTCATGGCAGCCCTATTGGTGAGCTGACGATGGCGAATCCGTTGATGAGTTCGGCGATCGAAACGTGGATACTTCCCGCGCTGGTATTCTGGCCGTTGCTGGGTGCGCTCGGTGTGCGCCTTCTGGGACGTGATCCCGAGCAGGGCGGAATCGATGCGCGGGTGCTTACGGTGGCAGTACTGGCGGTAGAAGCAGTGCTCGCGATCATCCTCTGGTTCGGAGTGGATGCGACCGGAAGTGGATGGCAGGCACGCGTTGATCTCCCGTGGCTTCCGGATCTTGGCGCCCGCATCAGTCTCGGAGTGGATGGCCTGTCATTACCCTTGGTGGTCATGACAGCGGTCATCATTCCGCTCGCGCTGTTGGGATCGTGGAACAACGTCCGCGTGCGGACGCCGACGTTCGGCGCCCTGGTGCTGATGCTCACGAGCGGCCTCATCGGCGTGTTTCTGGCGCTGGATCTGCTGCTCTTCTATCTCGCGTGGGAGCTGATGCTCATCCCGACCTACCTGCTGGTCGGAGTGTGGAGCACGGCTGGGGAGTCGCGGGCCAGCGTCCGCTACGTGTTGTTCACGCTGGTGGGCTCCCTGTTGATGTTGGTGGCCATCATTGCGCTATGGAGCCTACAGGGCGGGACGTCCCTTCACCTGGATGATCTCGCGCGCTTGTCACTCTCGCCGACCGCACAGCTGTGGATGTTCGGTGCATTTTTCGCCGCCTTCGG
>JBDKIJ010000047.1:0-9226 GCA_039797155.1 Gemmatimonadota bacterium
ACCACCACCATCATGCGTGGCGATCGGGTCGGGCTGATCGGCCCCAATGGCTCGGGGAAGACCACGTTGCTGCGCCTCCTGCTTGGGGAGCTTACGCCGCAGCAGGGGACGGTCCGTCACGGGACGAATCTTGAGATCGCGTATTTCGATCAGCTGCGTGAGCAACTGGATCCGGAGCGGAGTGTCTTCGACAGCATCGCCGACGGCAGTGTATTCGTGCAGATCGGGACTGAGCGCCGTCATGTGCATGGGTATCTGCAGGACTTTCTCTTTTCTCCGGATCGCGCCCGGACGCCGGTACGCGCGCTGAGCGGCGGCGAGCGGAACCGCCTGCTGCTCGCACGGCTCTTCACGCGCCGCTTCAATCTGCTGGTGCTCGATGAACCGACCAACGATCTCGATCTTGAGACGTTGGACGTGCTGGAAGCACTGTTGTTGGGGTTCGGTGGCACGTTGCTGCTCGTCTCGCACGACCGAGCGTTTCTCGATGCCGTCGTGACGAGTACGCTGGCCTTTGATGCGCCGGGTGTCGTGCGCGAGTATGTCGGCGGGTACACCGATTGGGTGCGGCAGCGCCCTGCGCCGGTTGCCGTTCCCGCCCCACGCCTTGTAGCCCCCGTGACGACGCCAGCGGATACCGCGCCGATCGCCAAGGCCAAGAAGCGCAAGTTGTCGTACAAGGAGGCGGCAGAGTTGCAGACGCTCCCTGATCAGCTCACGGACGCGGAGGCGGAGCGGGAGCAGTGCTATGCCCAGCTGGCCGATCCGGTCGTACTTCGCGATGGGGCTCGGGTGGTCGCCTTGCAGGGGCGGGTCGCCGAGCTCGATCAGTCGATCGAACGGATGATGGCCCGGTGGGAGGAGCTGGAGACGATCGCTGCCGAAGGGAAGTAGCGCGCTGCTCCGCGCCTGGGGATGCCGGATGGTGCCAAATCGTCAACGTGGCGACATGTTAGGCGCGTTACCCTCCCGGTTCCCCTCGTTTTCCGGAGTTGCCCGTGCATCGCGGTCACCTGTTCACTGGTTCCTTCCTCGCTGCGCTTGGCGTGGCGGTCTTCTCTGTTCCCGCGCAGGCCCAGCTGGCAGGGATCCCCGCCAGCACAGGGCAAACCTTCCCTTCTGACCCCAAGGCGTCGGTTCCCGCGATACGGGACTTCATGGGGACGACGGCCAGTGAACTCGCCGACGTCATCACGCGCTATGCGGCGGATGTCCAGGCGCTGCAGCGACGCTACGATGCGCCGGCCTCACCGTCGCAGCGCAAGCGCATGCGCGACTTCTACACCACGTGGCGGCAGCAGCTGGCGGCCATGGACTTCGGGGTCCTCTCGCCGGAGGGGAAGGCCGACTACGTACTGCTCGACAATCACCTGCGCTACCAACTCGATCTCATGGCGCGCGAGGAGAAGCAGCGGGCCGAGACGGCGCCACTGACGCCATTCGCCGACCGCATCAACAAGCTGCAGGAAGATCGCCGGGATCTGCGGAGTTTGAATGCCCAGCAGGCGGCCCGCACGGTCGCGCAGTTGGTGAAGGAGATCGATAGCTTGCGCGCGTTGGTTGAGCCGGCGCCGGCGCGTGCCGCTGGTGATTCGGCGACGGCCAAAGCCCCACGCGCCGCGCTCCCGAAGCTGTCGCGGACGGTCGCCAATCGGGCTGCGGAGCAGGTCGATGAACTGCGTGGGGTGATGGGCCAATGGTATCGCTTCTCCGCCGGCTTCGATCCGCTCTTCACCTGGTGGGTGGCTAATCCGTATCAGAAGCTCGAGGAGTCGATGCGTCGCTACGCCACCAGCATCCGGACGCGGCTCGTCGGGATTCAGGTGGCCAGTGCCGGTGCTCCGGCGCCAACGGGTGGTGCCGGTGGCTCCGGTGGTCCCGGCGCCGCGGCC
The DNA here is from genome assembly GCA_039797155.1 of Gemmatimonadota bacterium. Lineage (GTDB taxonomy): Bacteria > Gemmatimonadota > Gemmatimonadetes > Gemmatimonadales > Gemmatimonadaceae > Gemmatimonas. Next base: position 1,893 of record JBDKIJ010000047.1, read on the forward strand.
GCAGCGGCGCCTCGGAACGCGGCGTCAGCCAATGAGCCCATCATTGGTGATCCGATCGGCGCCGAGGGGTTGGCGATGGATCTTCGGCACCAGATGATCCCGTACACGGCCGAAGAGCTGATCGCGATCGCCGAGCGGGAGTATGCGTTCAGCGAAGCGGAGGCGAAGAAGGCCGCCCGGCAGCTGGGCTTCGGTGACGACTGGAAGGCGGCGATGGAGAAGGTGAAGAACGCCTACGTGGAGCCGGGGAAGCAGCCGGATCTCATTCGTGATCTCGCGAACGAGGCTGAGGCATTCTTTGCGAAGCATGACTGGGTCACGATTCCCGCATTGGCGCGGGAAGACTGGCGCATGGAAATGCTGTCCCCCGAGCGGCAGCGCGTCAGCCCGTTCTTCCTCGGTGGCGAAAGCATCCTCGTGTCGTATCCCACGAACGACATGACCGATGAAGAGAAGATGATGAGTATGCGCGGGAACAACCCGCACTTCTCACGCGCGACCGTGTTCCATGAGCTGAACCCGGGGCACCACCTGCAGGGGTTCATGTCGGCGCGCTACAATCCGCACCGCCGCTTGTTCAACACCCCCTTCTGGAATGAAGGGATGGCGCTGTACTGGGAGATGTTCCTCTGGGATCACGACTTCCACGTGCGTCCGGAAGACCGGCTCGGCGCGCTGGCGTGGCGCATGCACCGCAGCGCCCGCATCGTCTTCTCGCTCAGCTTCCACTTGGGGAAGATGACGCCGGAGCAGTGCATCGAATATCTGGTGGACAAGGTGCCGTTCGAGCGCGCGAACTCCGAGGCCGAAGTCCGGCGCTCCTTCAATGGTTCGTACTCCCCGATCTATCAGGCCGCCTACATGCTCGGCGGGTTGCAACTCCGCACGCTCTACAAGGAGCTGGTGACGAGCGGCAAAATGAAGGACCGCGAGTTCCATGACGCGCTGTATCGCGGTGGCCCGATGCCGATCGCGATGGTGCGTGCGCGCCTGGCCAAGGTCCCGCTCTCGCGCGATGGCGCTGCGCCGTGGCGCTTCGCCGAGCAGCTGCCGGCCCCGCGCCCCTTCCCGGTGAAGTAAGGGGCGGCGGGTAACCGTTAGTTCGAGAACCTCGGCGTCACGCCGAGGTTCTCGAACACGAAGGCGTAGACATCAGCGGTCTCCTCGATCTGCTTCGCCAACGAGGAGGCGCCATGTCCCGACTTGGTTTCAATACGAATGAGCACGGGGGCGTCGCCGCGGTGTACCGCCTGCAACCTTGCGGCAAACTTGAACGAATGGGCGGGCACCACCCGATCATCGTGATCGGCCGTGGTGATGAGAGTGGCCGGATACGCAGTGCCGTCCCTCAGGTTGTGCAGCGGCGAGTAGGCGTATAGCGTGCGGAACTCGTCGGCGTTTTCACTGGAGCCGTAGTCCGCGATCCAGTTCCACCCGATCGTGAAGGTGTGGAATCGCAGCATATCCATCACGCCGACGGCCGGCAGCGCGACCTTCACCAGATCGGGGCGCTGCGTCATGATGGCGCCGACGAGCAGTCCACCGTTCGATCCGCCTTGAATCGCCAGCTTCTCGCTGGACGTGTAGCGCTCCGCGATCAGCCACTCGGCCACCGCAATCGCGTCGTCAAAGACGTTCTGCTTGTTGGCCTTCATGCCGGCCTGATGCCACGCCTCCCCGTACTCGCCGCCGCCACGCAAGTTGGCTTGCACATACACGCCCCCTTGCTCAAGAAAGCCGATGCGCAGCGCACTGAACGCAGGCGGGAGTGACACGTTGAACCCGCCATAGCCGTACACGAGCGTCGGATTGGTGCCGTCGCGTACGAGTCCCTTCTTCGCGACGATGAACGCCGGAATGCGCGTCCCGTCCTTGCTCGGGATGAAGACTTGCGTGGTTTCGAATTGCGACGGATCGAACGGCAGCGTGACGGCGTGGTAGACCGTGCTCGTGCGCTGCGCGATGTCGTAGCGATAGACGGTAGCCGGCTCGGTAAACGAGGTGAAGCTGAAATAGGTCGCCGTCGCGTCGTACGGGCCGTTGAAGCCCATGACCGTGCCAAGACCTGGAAGCGTCACGTCGCCGATTGGCGAACCATCGGGGCGATACGCCACCACACGCGAGGTGACATCCCGCAGATAACAGGCGAACAGTTGCCCCCCCGCCATGCCGACCGTCTCGAGCGGCTCTGGCTGTTCCGGGATGATCACCTGCCACTGCGACTCGTCCGGGTGCATCGGGTTGATACGTACCACGCGTTGATTCGGTGCGCCGCGATTGGTGAGGACAAGCAACTCGTCGCCGTCATTGTCGAGGACCGCAAACTGGTCGTCGAACTCCGTCCACACCGGTCGGAAGGCGCCATGCGGATCGCGCAGGTCCTTCACGAGGACGGCGTTGCCATCCTTGCCTTGACCACGATCGCTGACGGAAAGCACGGCGTAGCGCTCGTCTTCCGTGGTGCCGAGGACGTGGAAGCGCTGCGCATGCTCGGGGTCGTGATAGACGAGCGTATCATCGGCTTGCACGGAGCCTAGGCGGTGGAACCAGACCTGATGGTCCTCATTCATGGAGGAGAACGCGCCTTCGCCCTCGGCGGGCTCGGGGTATCGGCTGTAGTAGAAGCCGTCGCCATGCCACGCGATGGCGGACACCTTCACCCAGTCGACGGTATCGGGAAGGGTGGTGCGCGTTGCGAGATCGATGACGCGGATCTGCTGCCAGTCGCTGCCGGCATGGCTCACCATGTACGCGATGTGGGTGGCCGCGGCGTTGAAGGTGAGGGAGGCCACGCGCGTCGTGCCGTCCTCCGACATCGTGTTGGGGTCGAGCAGGACCTCGGGCGCACTCGTCTTACCGCGCTGGATCATCCATACCGGTTGGTTCTGCAGCCCGTCGTTGCGGGCGAAGAGCAGCCACGGGCCCTTCTGTTCCGGCGCGCTCTGCCGAGGGTAGTTTACCAGCTGGGTGAGGCGCGAGCGGAGGGCGGGGCGGTACGGGACCTGATCGAGCCAGGCGGCGGTGACCGCGTTTTGGGCGGCGACCCAGGCTGCCGTTTCCGCTGAGCGGTCGTCCTCCAGCCAGCGATAGGGATCGGCGACCAGCGTGCCATGGTAGTCGTCGAGGACCGTATCCGTACGGGTCACGGGGTAGGCGAGGGCGGGCGAGTTCGGAGTCGAGGCCATGCGGCAGGATAAGGGCGGGGGAGGCAGACCGGGGAGGGGCTGTGTTCCTAAAAAGGGAAAACGGGATGGCCACCCCGTGACGCTCGCCAGCCGCCACTGGCGCCACGGTCCCTGTCCTCCCTATGTTTCAAGGCTCGGGCCAATCGCCTCCGGCGGCTGGCTCACGGTACCAGTCCTGACGATTTCGATCGCCAGTGGCGATGCCGCGATGGTTCGGGTCAGGGGACTTCGCCTCTGGGTTCCGCCTCGACGGCCTCTCGCACCGCAATCCCTCGGTTCGCGCCGCTTCCGGCCGCGCGGTGAGGTACGCGGATCAGCAGCTATCAAACACGGGCGGCAGTCAGCCCGGGAGTGGACGATGCATCCGTTTATCGAGACCCAGAAGGAGTGGATGAAGGACGTCCCGCCGTTCCGCGCGGGTGACACCGTGCGTGTGAACGTGCGCGTCAAGGAAGGCGACAAGGAACGCCTTCAGGCCTACGAAGGGGTGTGCATTGCCCGCCGTGGTGCCGGCGTGAGCGCAACCTTCACCGTCCGCAAGATTTCCAACGGCGTCGGCGTTGAGCGCATCTTCCCGCTCCACAGCCCGATGCTCGCCGATATCACGGTCGTGCGTCGTGGTGCCGTGCGTCGTGCCAAGCTGTACTACCTGCGCGACGTGGTGGGCAAGGCCGCCCGCATCAAGGAGCGCAAGGTCGTTCGCAACGACGCGAAGTAAGTCCATCCGCCGCGGGCACGCTCGTGGCGCGCTGGAGCCCCATCGAACGGACACTGCGTGAGCAGTATGGACCGTTACTCGTTGGGGTCGATGAAGTCGGACGGGGCCCGCTTGCGGGCCCCGTTGTCGCATGCGCCATCGTCATGCCTCCTGATCGTCGCGCCATAGCGGGCGTCAACGATTCCAAGCAGCTCGATGCCGCCACGCGCGTCGATCTGGCCGTGCGCATTCGCGAACACGCCCTCGCCATTGGCCTCGGCGCCGCGAGTCCGCGCGAAATCGATCGGATCAACATCTATCATGCCACCGTGCTGGCCATGCGACGTGCCCTCACGCGTATTCCGGTCCGGCTCGGGACCACGCCGCATCACGTGCTGGTGGATGGTAAACCGCTGCGCACCCTTGGGCATGTGCACACGGCCATCGTGAAGGGCGACGCCAAGTGCTACGCCATTGCGTGCGCCTCCATCATGGCCAAGGTGACGCGGGATCGGCTCATGACGGCACTGGCGGTGCGCCACGCCGGCTTCGGATGGGAGCGGAACTCCGGGTACGGCACGGCCGAGCATCGGCGCGCCATCGACGAGCGCGGGCTGACGCGGCATCACCGCATCAGCTTTTGTGTGGATGAACAGGTCGCGCTCTTCTGAAGAGATGAACGCGCCCGGTTGACCGTCGCGGTCGAACCGATGATCCTTCTTGCCTGTAGGTGGTTCGACCGGGTAGCTCAGTCGGTAGAGCAGCGGACTTTTAATCCGTAGGTCGTGGGTTCGATCCCCACCCCGGTCATTGTCTCATTGCCGTGTTACCAACGATTGCTGCCGCCGTCTGTGGACGGGTGCTTGTGACGGGCAGGCCCACGCCGTACGTTCGCGGCGCTTCTTACGGGACCCGCAGCCGCTCGACGACGAGGAGAACCACGGTGCTTTCCATGATTGATGCGCGGATGACGCGGCTGGCGCTTCTGCTGCTGATCCTCGGGGTCTTCCTCATCATCCCACTGCGCATGCTCGCCTACGGATACATGCCGCCGGATGATGCGATGCGCCACGCGGCGTTCGCCGTCGTGGATCGTAACTGGGGTGATCTGATCCTGCTCGATCCCCGCTTCCCGGCGTGGATGGATCCGCACGCTGGCTGGCATGCACTGCTCCGCGCCGTGCACACCATGACCCAATGGGATCAGGGCGCACTCGTCAATCTGTCTGTCGTGCTCGGGCTCTGGGTCTTCACGTTCGGCGGAGTACTCGCCTCGGGGAACCCACCGGCGTGGCTCTTGTCGTCCACGCTCATGGTGATGCTGGAACCGGCCCTGTTCGGCAAGCTTGCACTTGGACGACCGCTCGGCTTCAGCATGGCAGCCGTCATGCTCCTGCTTTTTCTGTGGACACGTCGGCAGGCGCTCCCCCCGCTGATCGAAGCCGGGATCGTGGGGCTGGTGCTCTCGGTGAGTCTCTACCTGCACCCGACGTCCTGGTACCTCTGGGCTGTGGCCGTTCCGCCGCTCGTCGCGTGTCGTCGTTGGCGTGCGCTCGGGACCTTTCTGACGGGCTGGGGGATCGCCCTGCTGGTGGCGATCCTGCTGAATGGGTGGTACAACGCCATCCAGCTGCCGCTCGACATCATGCAATTGGCCGTCCTACAAGGCGGCACGCTCGGCCCCAATCTCGTCACCGAACTGCAGCCTTCGGGTGCTCCGGTGTTCGGTCTCATGGGCATGGTGCTCATGCTGCTGGCGCGCAAAGCCATGGGACACGATGTCCGCGGGGAGATCTACGCTATTGATCTGGCCTTCGTGGTGACAGCATGGGTGCTCGGCCTGTACGTCTCACGATTCTGGGTCGAGTGGGGACTCCCTGCCATGGCGGTGTGGTATACGCGCCAGATCGGCGAGGAGATGGGGCTCGGCTTCGCCGAGCTGCACCGGCGTCCAGTCCCTCCCATGTTCATTGGCCTTGCGGCCGCCACGCTCTACCTGACGCAAACGGCGGATCAGGGCGGGCGCTACACGCACGCGCTTCGGAATCCGCTGCTGATCGTGCCGCGGGAGGAACTGGCCTCCGATTTGCCTGAGCCGGGAGGAGTTCTGTATGACTCGGACATGGGGCATTTCTACGTGATCCTGCATCGCATCCCGGAACTTCAGTTCCGGTTCGCCACGGCGATGGAGCCGGGCCTCATGCCTGCCGAGGATCTGAAGGTCCTCCGTGCCATCCAGACCACTGGGACGGTGAAGGATCATGCTCCGTGGTTCGAAAAGATGCGCACCATCGATCGTGTGGTACTTCGCAGTCCGAGCGAACCCCAATGGCCGAACATGGAGTTCAAGCGCTTCTTCGGCGGTTGGATCGGGCGTAAGGTTCGCTCATGAGTCACGGCGCTGAACAGCGCGTCGCCGTTCTCATCCCCTGCCTCAATGAGGCCTCGGCGATCGCGCGTGTGATCGATGGATTCAAGACGGCATTGCCGGAGGCGACCGTCTACGTCTACGACAATGGGTCCACAGACGCGAGCGTCGAGCGGGCTCGCGAGGCTGGAGCGGTCGTACGCAGCGAACCGCGCCGAGGGAAGGGGAATGTCGTGCGGCGGATGTTTGCCGATGTGGATGCGGATGTCTATCTGCTGGTTGACGGTGATGGGACCTATGATCCGACCTCGGCTCCCGCGATGCTCTCGCGACTGACCGATGAGCGTCTGGACATGGTGACCGCTCGTCGCGTCGCAGTCGAAGCTGGTGCGTATCGCGCGTGGCACACACTGGGGAATCGCGCACTCACGGGGGTGGTCGCGTGGCTGTTCGGTCAGCCGATCGGCGACATGCTGTCGGGGTATCGCCTCATGTCGCGACGTCTGGTCAAGTCCTTCCCCGCGCTTTCGCGTGGATTCGAAATCGAGACGGAGCTTACCGTGCATGCGATGGAACTCCGCATGCCGCTCGCGGAAATCGATACGCCGTATGGTGCACGCGATGAAGGCTCCTCGAGCAAGCTGTCAACGTTCGGCGACGGCGCGCGCATCGGTCGTACCATCGGCAAGCTGCTGCGCGACGAGCGACCGCTGGCCTTCTTCGGAAGTATGGCGGCCGTCCTGGCGCTCCTGTCGCTGTATCTGGGTGTCGGGTTGTGGGAAACGTTTCTCGAGACCGGCCTGGTGCCGCGGTTCCCCACTGCCATCCTTGCGACGGGGCTCATGTTGTCGGCGCTCATCAGCATGGCCTGCGGTCTCATACTCGATACCGTGACCACCGGTCGACGCGAGATGAAGCGCCTGTTGTACTTGCGCATTCCGCTTTCCGCACCGAGTGCCACACCGAAACCGGGGGGCGGTCGTCATGAGTGGTGAATACGTCGGCGCCGTCAATCTCGAGGCCATGGCCGAAGCGCACCGCTACAATGCGTTTCTCGTGGAACTCGTGGAACAGGCGCTCGGCG
>JBDKIJ010000048.1:0-4104 GCA_039797155.1 Gemmatimonadota bacterium
AGGTGGCGTGTCGGTACCGGACGTGCAGGCAGCGAGCCCAGAGGCCGTGATCAGGGCGACCAGCGACAACAGATCACGTCGGCGACGCAGAGTGGACAGGCGCATGGGGAGTGGGTAGAAGGTAAATATCTACTTATATGCTGAAACACGCATTTCTTGACCGACCGCCACGCGCACCGCTCACGTGCGAGACGACCTGCACAGTTATGTGGCGCGGGACACCATCCCGCAAGAGGTTCGGTTCACGGCACGATCCTACGCCCCGTACGCCAACGGGGGAACGGCGCAAGAGCCGTTCCCCCGTGGTACGCATTGGACCGTACGTTCCTACGGCACGATCAACCTGACCCAGCCACCGCCCGCGGTTCCTGACGCCGCGCGCTCGCCGCGAGATAATCGCCATTCATGCGTTTGATGACGTCGATGCTGATCTCCTTCGGGCACGCCTCCTGACATTCCCCCGCGAGGGTACAGTGGCCGAAGCCCTCCAGATCCATCTGCTCCACCATCGCCAGCGCACGCTTGTCCCGCTCCGGCTGCCCCTGCGGGAGCAGACCGAGGTGCGTGATCTTCGCTCCGGTGAACAACGAGGCGGAGGCATTCGGACACGCCGCGACACACGCACCGCACCCGATACACGCCGCAGAATCCATGGCCTCGTCGAGCACGTCCTTGCCGATGAGGATCTCGTTCGCATCGCGCGCCCCACCGGTGTTCACCGAAACGAACCCACCGGCCTGGATGATGCGATCGAACGAGCCGCGATTGACCACCAGATCCTTGACGACCGGGAACGGCGACGCACGCCATGGCTCGACCGTGATGATGTCGCCATCCTTGAACGCGCGCATGTGCAGCTGGCACGTGGCCGTCCCCTTCCACGGGCCATGCGCCTGGCCGTTGATCATCATGGAACACGAGCCGCAGATCCCCTCGCGGCAATCATGGGCAAAGGCGACGGGCTCTTTCCCCTGCTCCGTCAGCTGTTCGTTGAGCATGTCGAACATCTCGAGGAACGACATGTCGGCGCTGACGCCATCGAGATGATACGTCTCGAGCTTGCCGGGCGCTTGCGACGCCGGCTGGCGCCACACGTTGAGCGTGATCCGCATTACTTGTAGCTCCGCGTGGAGAGGTGCACGTTCTCGTACACCAGCGGTTCCTTGTTGAGAATCGGCGCCTTCCCTTCGCCTGCGTATTCCCACGCGGCGACGTAGGCGTATTCGTCATCGTTGCGCTGGGCCTCGCCTTCGTCCTGATACTCCGTGCGGAAATGCCCGCCGCAGGACTCCTCGCGATTCAGGGCATCTCGGCACATCAACTCGCCGAGTTCGATGAAGTCGGCCACACGACCGGCCTTCTCGAGCGACTGATTGAGCGAATCGGCGCTCCCCGGCACGTTGACGTTCTTCCAGTACTCTTCCTTGAGTGCGCCGATCATGCCAATGGCCTTGGTCAGCCCGTCGCGATCACGCGCCATGCCGCAATAGTCCCACATGATCTTGCCAAGCTCCTTGTGGAAGGAATCCACGGTCCGCTTGCCCTTGATCGAGAGGAACTGATGCTGCTGCGCCCGCACGGCTTCCTCCGCTCCGCGGAACTCGGCGTGCGACGTGTCGACCTTGTCGAGCTTGTTGCTGGCCAGATAATCGCCAATGGTATACGGCAACACGAAATACCCGTCGGCCAATCCCTGCATCAGCGCCGAGGCGCCGAGACGGTTCGCCCCGTGATCGGAGAAGTTCGCCTCGCCGGCCACGTGCAGGCCGGGGATGGTGCTCATGAGGTTGTAGTCCACCCAGAGGCCGCCCATCGTGTAGTGCACGGCCGGATAGATGCGCATCGGCACCTCGTACGGATTTTCATCCGTGATGCGCTGATACATGTCGAACAGGTTGCCGTAGCGTTCGGCGATGGTCTGCTTGCCGAGGCGCTTGATGGAATCCGAGAAATCGAGATAGACGCCAAGTCCGCCCGGCCCGACGCCACGCCCATCATCGCACGCCTCCTTCGCAGCGCGCGACGCGATATCGCGCGGCGCCAGATTGCCGAAGCTCGGATACTTGCGCTCGAGATAGTAATCGCGCTCGGACTCCGGAATCTGCGACGGCGGACGGTTGTCCCCGCGGTTCTTCGGCACCCAGATGCGGCCGTCATTGCGGAGCGACTCCGACATGAGCGTGAGCTTGGACTGATGCTCGCCACTCACCGGGATGCAGGTCGGGTGAATCTGTGTGTAACAGGGGTTCGCAAACGCCGCGCCCTTCTTGTGCGCGCGCCACGAGGCCGTGACGTTCGAGTACATGGCGTTCGTGCTCAGATAGAACACGTTGCCGTACCCACCGGTGGCGAGGACCACGGCGTCCGCCGCATGCGACGTGATCTTGCCGGTCAGCAGGTTGCGCGAGATGATGCCGCGCGCCTGTCCGTTGATCACCACCACATCGAGCATCTCCTCGAAGGTGTGCATCTGCACCTTCTTGAGACCGACCTGGCGCTCAAGCGCCTGATACGCCCCCAGCAGCAGCTGCTGGCCCGTCTGCCCACGGGCATAGAACGTCCGCGAGACCTGCGCGCCACCGAACGAGCGATTGGCCAGCAAGCCACCGTACTCGCGGGCGAATGGGACACCCTGCGCGACGCACTGGTCGATGATGTTCACCGACACCTGCGCGAGGCGATACACGTTGGCCTCGCGGGCGCGGAAGTCGCCGCCCTTGATGGTATCGTAGAACAAGCGACGGACGGAGTCGCCGTCGTTCTGGTAGTTCTTCGCCGCGTTGATGCCACCCTGAGCCGCGATGGAGTGCGCGCGACGCGGGGAATCGTGATAGACGAAGCAGGAGACGTTGTAGCCGAGTTCGGCCATCGTAGCCGCTGCCGACGCCCCGGCGAGCCCCGCTCCCACCACGATCACATGGTGTTTCCGCTTGTTGGCCGGGTTCACCAGCTTCATCTGGAAGCGATGCTGGTCCCACTTCTGCTCAAGGGGACCGTTCGGGATCTTCGAATTCAGTTCCATGTCAGTGCGTCTCCGCCGCCGACGCCTCGATCGAGGACGCCTCCGGGAACAGGCCGGCCATCGCTGCCAGCGGAATGGCCATGAAGCCACCCGCCACCACGATCGCCACGATCAGCGCAACGCGCCGCTTGAGCGGCTGCGTCGAGGCACGGGCAACGCCCAGCGTACGAAACGCCGCCCACGTGCCGTGATAGAGGTGCAAACCAAGCGCGGCCATCGCCAACAGGTAGAAGCCGGCCACCACCGGACTCGCCAAACCCGTCCGGATGTTGTTGTACGGGTCGAGATGCGTGAACTGCGGATGCACCGCACCGATCGTCAGGTGCAGCAGATGGAACACGATGAACGCCAGCAGCAGCACACCGCCCCAGCGGATCGTCTTCGCCGACAGCGTGGTGACCTGCGGGCTCCGTACGGCGTAGTCTGCAGGGCGCGCCCGGCGTGAAATCATCGTCAGCTGATATGCCGACACCGCATGCAGCACCACTGCCGCCAGCAGGCCAAGGCGAATGGTCCACAGCACCGGCATACTCGTCCGCAGCAATTCGGCATAATGCCGCATTGCCACCGGCGCATCCGGATAGAACATCTGGAGGTTGCCCAACATGTGGCCGATGACGAACAGGATCCCAACGATCCCCGTCACCGCCATCACGATCTTCTTGCCGATCGTGCTCTGCCAGAACCGAGTCAGTCCGTACATAGGCGGGGGTGGAAGAACGAGCCGGCGCTGCCCCGTGGACACCGCCGGCTCTGTCAAATCAGAGAGCGATCACCGACATCGGCTCGAGCACGGCCTGCGCCGACTTCTCCAGCGAAGCGCGCTCATCCGCGGTGAGCTCGATCTCGAGGATCTGCTCGAGGCCGTTGCGACCGAGCTTGCAGGGCACGCCGAGATAGTGGCCGCGCATGCCGTACTCGCCCTCGAGCCACGCGGCACACGGGAGGATGCGCTTGCGATCAAGCACGATCGCTTCGACCATCTCCACGGCACCCGATGACGGCGCGTAGTAGGCCGAACCGGTCTTGAGATACTTCACGATTTCGGCACCACCATCCCGCGCGCGCTGCACGATCGCCTG
>JBDKIJ010000049.1:0-8486 GCA_039797155.1 Gemmatimonadota bacterium
GAAGGGGCCGAAGTGGCGAGCCGCGTCCGATCTCAGTCGCGACCCAATCGATTGCTCAGGATCGCGCCTTGATGCGGATTTCATAGAGCTTCGGCCACAGTTTCCCGGTCACAAAGACGCGGTCCTTCTCCGCGTCATACGCGATCCCATTCAGCACGTCTTCCTTGCCCGTGCGATCGAGCGCCGGCAGGATCCCCGACAGATCGATCCATCCCAGCACGTTCCCCGTCGCCGGGTCGATGCGCGCGATCTGCTCGCTCTGCCAGATGTTCGCCCAGAGCTCCCCCTTTACCCATTCCAGCTCATTGAGCTGCGTCACCGGTGTGCCGTGGTCGGTGACCGTGATGCTCTTCGTTCCGGCAAAGGTTTTCGGGTCGCGCCAGATGATCACGGACGACCCGTTGCTCATCACCAGTGACGTGCCGTCCGTCGTGAGCCCCCACCCTTCGCCGTCGTAACTGAAGGTGCCGCTGCGACGGAAGGTCGCCGGGTCGTACGTGAACGCCTTCCCCGAGGTCCAGGTGATCTGGTAGAGCTGGGTGCCGAGGATGACCATCCCTTCGCCGAAGTGCGGTTCCTCGAGCGGCTGGGTGCGGAGCACGCGCCCCGTGGTCAGCTCCACTTCGCGAATGTCGGAGGTCCCGACCTGCCCCGTGCTTTCAAAGAGGCGCCCGTTGTGCCACTGCAGCCCCTGCGTGAACGCGGCCGGATCGTGCGGATAGACATTCACGACCTCGTAGCTGTAGGTCGGGGTACGCGACGCGGTGGCTGCCGACTGATCCGCAGGGTCACCCGCGGATTCACTCGCCGCCGCGGTTTCCTGTTGGTCCCCACAGGCACCGAAGGCGCCGGCGGTTCCCAGCAGCCCGACCGTGGATAGGAGAATCAGCCCCGCGGCGGTGCGGGAGCGGCGCATGGCGGAGAGAATGGACATAACCGGAAAACTATACCCGCATTCCGCCGACCCACGCACGGAGCTCCTGAAGCAGCGCCACCTGATCCGCCAACTGATGATTGGCATTGAGCCCGCTGGGGCTCGGCAGCACCCACAGCGCGGTCGTCCCGATCGTTTCCGTTTGCAGCCCGAGTTGCGCCTTGGGACGCCCGAACGCCGTGCGATAGGCCCCGATCCCGAGAAACGCGACCACCCGCGGGGCATACCGGGTCACCAGCCCTGCGAGCCGCTTCCCCCCTCGACGTATTCCTCGGTCGCCAACTCGCCCTTGGTCGGCTTCGCCGGCGGGTGGGACCTGACGTCCTTCACGATGTGACAGCGGCACGGGTGGGACGAAACGCTAGGGAGTTTCCCACAGCGATGTTTATAACTCGAGCAAATTCAATGGATTTTCCTGTGCCCGTACAGTGACGCAAGTGCCAACCGGTCGTCATATTCGCACAAGACGGGGACTGAACGAATACATGAGTCCGCGTCGTGCACTGTGGCACGACCAAGCACTGACTGGTGGTGCTCACCGATATCCTACACTCCAGGAGGCTCGAGATGTCGAAGTTCCGCCAGTTCGTTCGTGAAGAGTCCGGTGCCACGATGACCGAATACGGCATCATGGTCGCGCTGATTGCTGCCGTGGCCGTCGTCGTGATCCGTTCGGTCGGCACGAAGGTGAACACCGGCTTCCAGAACGTGAACGCCAACTTCTGATGAAGTCCACACCGGTCGCGCCACGGGTGCGACGGGTGTGGGAGTTCCGTGGCCTGGAACTGCACGCCGTGCCGCCTGTGTAACGGCGCTGGTCGTGCGTCCGGCACCAGACATGACAACGCGCCCGGCCTGCTTGAGAGTAGGCGGGCGCGTTGTCGCGTGTACCGTCTCTGCTCAGGCATATGGTATCAGCATGTGACGGTACCTTCATGCTTCTCGTCCTTGTACCGATGATCCCTCTCCTCCTGTTCCTCGCCCTGCTGATCATTGGCATCACCACGGATGTTCGCGCGCGCCGCGTGCCGAATGTCCTGGTGCTGGCGATGCTCGTGCTCGCGAGTGTCGGAGCACTGATGACGTGGTCGCCCGCCGGATCGATGGTGCGGGCGATGTGGGGGATGCTGGTCGGGCTTGCCATGTGGCTCCCCTTCTGGCTGCTCGGATTGCTGGGGGCCGGCGACGTGAAGTACTTCGCGGCCGCCTCCGCCTGGATTGGTGCGCCACTCGCATGGCGCGCGGCACTCGTGGCCGCCGTGTTGGGTGGCGTGATGGGGATCCTGCTGCTGATCAGACAGCGTGGATTCCGTCGCACCGCCTCCGACGTCATGCTGCAATATCAGCAGGCCTCGACGCTTATCGCCTCGGCCGATGTGGCCACGGCCGATGCCAAGGCGCGCACGTTTCCCTATGCGCTGCCCATGGGGTTGGCGTTGGGTACGGCCGCGGTTTCCCCTCGCCTGTTCCTGCAGTGGTGACGGCGATGACGTCTCTCAGGCATCGCACGCGGCGTCGCGTACCCGCGCACCGACACCACTTGGCGTATCGGTTCGCCAGCGACGAGTCGGGAGTCGCGCTGCTCGAGTTCAGCCTGGTGGTCATGATGCTGGCCGTACTGGCCTTCGGCACCATCAACTGGGCGCGGTTCTTCCTGCTGCGCGCGCAATTGGGTGAAGCGATCCGCGATGCGGCGCGCTACGGCGCCACCGTCGCGACCGAGACTTCGGCCGACAGTCTCAACATCGCGAGGTATGCGCGCACCTTGTTCGCCAACGCCACGAGAGACTCGTTGTCCGGAACGGTCGACGTGACCTTCGTCGGCACCACCGGCGTCGATCGGCGGGTGCGTGTGGCCCTCAGCACGTTCCCCTTTGTCCGCGTCGCACCGTTTGCCATGGGCGCAGGCCGGACCATTGCCGTGGCCGCCGAGTTTCGGAGGGAGCGGTGAATCGTATGTGGCGCTTCGCCGCCGACGAACGCGGCACGACGCTGGTGGAAGCCAGCCTCGTGATCGGCACCTTATTCGTCCTGATCTTCGGCACCATCGACTGGTCGCGCTATCAATACAACCGCGCGCGTCTGCGCAACGCGGTGCGGCGCGGGGCGTTGATTGGTGCCCGCATGGCCTCCGGGACCTTTGACTCCGCAACCGTGGTCACGGCCACGCGCACCGCCCTCGCCGGCAGCGCATCGGAACAGGCTCTTGGCACCGTCGATGTGGAACGAACCGGCCTTGATGGTGATAACGCCCGCGTGCAGGTCACCTGGATCAATTTTCCATTTTCGCGAGCGACGTCGCTGGTTATGCGGGCGGCACGCTCCGACACCGTACGCGCGGAATTCCGGCTGGAGCAGCCATGAGTGATCGCCGCATCAACCTCGTCCTGATCGTTGCCGTGGTCGTGGCCATCGGTTCGGGCGTAGGAGTTTTCAGTCTGCTCAAGCGGGCGCGCGCGTCCGCCGCGCCGACCCGCACGGTGGTCGTCGCCATCAGCGACATCGCCGATGGTCGGGTGCTGACCGCGGCTGACGTTCGGCTGGCGGCAGTCCCCGATGCAGCCGTTCCGGCAGGCGCCTACACCTCACCGGATTCCGTCGTGGGTCGAGTCACCCGCATCCCAGTGCTGGCCGGCGAACCTCTGGTACCGGCGCGCCTTGCGCCTGTAGGAGCGAGCGGTGGGCTGGAAGTGCGGATCGGACGCGGCAAGCGTGCCATGCCGGTGCGCATCGAAGATGCCGCGGCATCGGTGGTGCAGCCGAACAGCCGCGTCGACGTGATTCTGGTCACGACGCTGCCGAACGGAGCACCGGCGGCGGCCAAGGTGATTCTGTCGAACAAGCGCGTGTTGTCGGTGGGTGGCCAGATGGAGCGCAGTACAGCGGCCGCGCCAGCACCGGCCGCCACGTTGGCGACACTCGAGCTGACACCAGCGGAAGCCGAGCGGCTGGCCTTGGCGATTTCGGCAGGACGCATCCAGTTCGTGCTGCGGGGCTATGGCGACACCAGCGACGAAGCGTCGGTCGTGGGCGATACGCCGGTTCCTGACGCGACACCTGTCGGGAGGCGCCCACGTATGCGCCGCGTTCCCGTTGCTCCCGCGAACAAGACCCCGCGTTCCCCTGCGCCCACAGAACCGGCGCCTGACGTGCCCGCGACCACACCGACGGCCTCCATCCCGGCCACCCCGCGCGCTGAGATGGCGACCGTGCAGGTGCTGCGTCGCGGCGGAGCCGTCACCAACCTGACCTTCCCGCGGAAGGATACGATCCGCCAATGATGACTCGCCCTTTCCGCCATCTGTTCGCGCTGCTGACCGTGGTATTGCTCCTGCCGAACCGTAGTCAGGGACAAACGCCCGCCTCCGCACCAGCCATCATCGTGGATTCGGTGATTCCGCTCGACCTCGTACGCGGCCGCAGCTATCCACTTGGCGACATGCAGGGCGTCACCAAGGTGTCGGTGGCCGATCAGGAAATCGCGGACGTGCTCGTGGTCAGCGAGAACGAAGTCATCATCAATGCGCTCAAGGTCGGTGAAACCGATCTGCTGATCTGGAGCAGCTCGATGGGGCGTCGGCACTATCGGCTCATGGTGCGCAACTCGTCGTCGCAGCGGCAGGTGCTGCTCAGCGTGAAGTTCGCGGAAGTCCGCAAGAATGCGCTGCGCGACATCAATACGTCGATGCTCCTGCGCAACAAGTCGGAAGGGGCGCGGGTGGGTACCGGCAGTTATAGCGGGGCCGATCCCCAGCTCTCGAATGACCGGCCCATACCGCCATCGGCCACCTCGTACCTGACGGTGCTCAATTCCTTCAACAGCCGCACCCTGCTTGGCTTCCTCGACGCGCAGGAACAACTGGGGAACGCGCGCCTGCTGGCGGAACCGAATCTGATGGCCGCCAATGGCCAGAGCGCGACATTCCTGGCCGGTGGTGAAGTGCCGATCCCGATCGTACAGCCGGGCGTGGGCGGCGCGGGCCAGGCGCCGGTCACCATCAGCTATCGCGAGTACGGGATCCGCCTCACCTTCACCCCCGAAGTGCTCAACGATTCGCTCGTGAAGCTCAAGGTCGAACCGGAAGTCTCGTCGCTCGACTACAGCAATTCCCTGCTGCTCTCCGGGTTCCGGGTACCGGCCTTGCGCACCCGTCGCGTCGAGTCCACGGTGGATGTGCTCAGCGACCGCAGCCTGATCATCTCGGGGATGTTCAACGAGGAGCGCTCGCAGGTCCGCAGCGGGCCGCCGTTCCTCTCGAACGTGCCGATTCTCAAGCATCTCTTCGCCAGCCAGCAGTGGCAGAATGCACAGAGTGAACTGATTGTCGTGGTTACGCCGATCATCATGGATCCGAACAAGCCGCGTCCCGCCGACCTCTTTCCCGCCGACAGCACCTCCTCGATGCCGGCCCGGGACGTCGTGTTCGACAAGAACGGCAAGCCGGCCCGCCGTATTCCCCCGGAGCGCTGATGCTGACGCCGACGATCCTGTCGCCGCGCCTCGCCCTCATGGTCAGTGGCGCCGGCCTCTCCGATACGCTCCTCAACAGCATCCTCGAACCGCGCGGTTATGCGCCGATCGTGGTCGTGCCGACGATCGGGGATCTCGTCCTGCGCATGCGCCAACATGCGCCAGCGCTGATCATCACCCCCATCACGGGGGCCGGAAATGATCTCGCGTTCGACGAAGTGGCGTTCGAGTTGCGCCGCCATCCGGCGTGTGCCGCCATCGGTACCGCGCCGGTGAAGGATGCGGATCTCGTGCTCGCGGCGCTGCGCGCCGGCGTGGCCGAGTTTCTCGTAACCCCCGCCTCGGATGACGAAGTGCGCGCTTCGGTCAGCCGCCTGTTGCAGTTGACCACCAATCCCACGGCACAGGGACAGATCTTCACGCTCTATTCGGCCAAGGGAGGGCTCGGAACGTCTACGATCGCTGCCTCCCTGGCGTGGGAACTCGCCAACCGGAACGGCAAGCAGGGCGTCGCCCTCGCCGACTTGACCACCACCGGTGGCGGCATGCGCGTGATGCTCAACATCAATCCGCTGTACGATCTCGGTAACATCGCGACACAGACCGATCGCATCGACCGGGACTTCATCCGCTCCGTGATGGTGCCGGATGCCGAAGGCGTCTCCATCCTCGCCGCAGCCGAGGAAGTCGATGCCGCGGATACGTTGAACCTGGCGACGGCCAGCCGGCTCTTCGACGTGATGCGTCGCGAATACGCGTTCACGGTGGTGGACACGGACCATCATTTCGCGGAGCCCACGATCGCGGCCCTCGACGCAGCCGATCGGATCATTCTGGTCACGCAGCTCGACGTGTCGGCGCTCCGCAGTACCCAGCGCAGCCTCGGCGTATTGGGGCGACTCGGCTACGCCTCGGACAAGATCGTGGTGCTCATCAATCGCCGCAGCGATCGCGACCGCATCCTCCTGGAGGATGCCGAACAGGTGCTCCGCCGCAGCGTCGGCGTGACCCTGCCGAATGACTACCTCGCCTGCGCGGATGCCATCACGACCGGGACGTTCGTGCAGCGTCATGCCCCGAACTCGCCGCTCGTATCTGCCTTCGCGGCCATGGCGGATGTCCTGACGGGCGTACAGGGGAATCGGGCCATCCCGGCAGTGCCGCGGTCTGAAGGCTCGAAGCTGCTGCGTCTCCTCGGCCTCCGCTGATCGGGGCGGTCGTCATGTCCAACACTCTGCGACAGCGACTGAGCGGCGGCGCGATCGCCCCGGAGGTGCGCGTCGGTGATGCGGCGACGCCGGTCAAGCCGGATGCGAATACCCCGTATGTTCCGGTCGTCTCCTCCGTGAACGAGCGGGCCTCCGGCATGTTCGGCGGGCGCCGCGTGGACGACGAGCTCCTGACGCCGGTCGAGGAGCTCAAACGCGCGATTCATAACCGGCTGATCGAGCGGCTGGACCTCGAGGCCCTCGAGCGGGTCAAGGACGAGCGGCAAATCGCCGCGCAAATCCGCAAGGCCGTGGGCGATCTGCTGCGCAGCGAGCGGACCCCGCTCTCGCAGTCGGAGCGGGAATCGCTCGTTGATCAGATCGTCTACGAAGTCATCGGACTGGGGCCGATCGAACCGCTCTTCCGTGATTCGTCGGTCTCGGACATTCTGGTGAATGGGCCGCGCGACATCTACGTCGAACGGGGCGGACGTCTGCAGCGGGTAACCACGTTCTTCCGCAACGACGCGCACCTGCTGTCCGTCATCGACCGCATCGTGAGTCGCGTCGGGCGACGCATCGACGAGTCCTCGCCGATGGTGGACGCGCGGCTGCCCGATGGCTCGCGTGTGAATGCCATCATTCCGCCGCTGGCGCTTGATGGGCCGATCCTGTCGATCCGGCGATTCGGCGCGGGGTTGACGCCCGATCGGCTCGTCGACCTCGGTGCCATGACGTCCGACATGCTGATGTTCCTCAGTGCCTGTGTGCGTGCACGGCTCAACATCATGGTGTCCGGCGGAACCGGCTCCGGCAAAACCACGCTGCTCAACGCCCTGAGCTCCTTCATTCCATCGACGGAGCGTGTCATCACCATCGAAGACGCCGCCGAATTGCGATTGCAGCAGCAGCATGTGCTGCGGCTCGAAACCCGGCCACCCAATGCGGAAGGGCGAGGGGAAGTGACGATGCGCGAACTCGTGAAGAACGCGCTCCGCATGCGCCCCGATCGCATCCTCATTGGCGAAGTGCGTTCCGCCGAGGCGCTGGACATGCTGCAGGCCATGAACACCGGTCACGAGGGATCGCTGACGACCATTCATGCCAACTCGCCGCGTGATGCGCTATCGCGTCTGGAAACGATGATCCTCTTCTCGGGGATGGAACTCCCCGATCGGGCGATGCGCGAACAGATCGCCTCGGCAATGGATCTGGTCGTGCAGGTCAATCGGCTGTCGGATGGTACGCGACGGGTGATGAGCATCTGCGAGATCGAAGACCTCGAACAGGATGTGGTACAGACCCGCGAGATCTTCCGTTTCGCACGCCAGGGCATCGATGCCGACGGCCAGGTCCTCGGTCAATTCGAGGCGACCGGGCAGATTCCGTCGTTCCTCGATCGCATCGTGACCGCCGGTATCAGCCTGTCGCCCACCATGTTTGCGCGCGTGGACTGATTCACCATGTGGGCCGTTCTCTTCTCGGTCGCCATCGGGTTGGCGACGGGCACGTTGGTCGTCGTCGGCGGGGCGGCGGTACTCGAGCGCATGCGCCTCACCAGTGCGTGGGTCCTGCGCAAGCGACTCAGCGAAGGGCTCCGCCCGGTCGACGAGCGCGCACGCGATAGCGATGCGCAGATCCTCCGGGTGGTCGATGAGCGCCGCAGTGTGCTCGAGCGACTGCGTGCCATCAACTCCATCCTCGAAGAGCTGGAAGCGGACGCGCGGCTGGCCGGCCTCCGGTGGCGCGCGGCCGATATCGCCCGGTTCCTGGTGTACGGCACCACGGGGGGCGCCATGCTCGGCGTCCTGGTCGATTTCCCATGGTGGTTTACGCTGTTCCTTGGCGGGATCGGTACCTTCTCGCCCCTTGT
>JBDKIJ010000050.1:0-4263 GCA_039797155.1 Gemmatimonadota bacterium
ACCGCCATGACGAGCATGTGCAGGTCGCAATAGATCGGCCCCGTGAAGTGCGCGCGAATCAGCTGGGCCGTCTCCAAATCGAGTTCGAAGCCGCTCAGCAGATTGATGTACAACGCGTCGAGTTGCGCGGCTTCAAGTACGGGCTTGAGGCCAAGCCATTGCCATGGTGGGACGCCGCCGGAGAGATGTTCGCTACGACGCTCGTCGTCGAGGTATCGTAGTTCAACGCGATTGTTGGGGTAGGGGACACCGATCAGCTCCGCATCCGCCGCCATGTGTCGCAACCCGCGGCAGAATAGGCGCGCCCTGTCGACCAGATCCTGGCCGACAAGTGCGAGCGGTACGATCTCCCACTCATCGGAGAGCGCGGCGTCCAGCGCCGAGAGCGAGTAGGTGATGCCCCCCCACTCCTCGATGGGGACACTCCGACCGTCGCGTCCGTGGAGCACATCCCACACGAACGATCCGATGACACCAACCCGCTTGCGCGTACGCATCCGCGCGGCCGGAATCAGGCGGGGGGCTGCCCGGTGGTTTGCGCGATGTATGTTGCGACCGCGCCCACCACTCCGGCCGTACCCGGCAACGTGCCCGGCACGATGCGACAGGCGCTCGACACGCTCTTGAAGGCGCGGCGTCGCACCTCGGTGCGCAGCGGCCCGAACAACGCTTCCCCAGCCTGCGTGACGCCGCCGGCGATCACCACCACGTCCGGGTTGAACACATTGAGCAGATTCGCCAGCCCGGCGCCAAGGAACTTGGCCGTATCGCGCACGATCTCGAGCGCGACCGCGTCGCCCTGTGCGGCCCCCGCGTACACCGTCGCCGCGGTGAGCTTCGACAGGTCGCCGTTTACGAGCGACGGCAGGATCGACGACTCGTCATTGTGCAACGCTTCGCGCGCGCGCAGCGCGATCGCGGTGCCGGAGGCATAGGCCTCGAGGCAGCCGTAATTGCCGCAGCCGCACCGACGTCCGTGCAGGTCGATGGTGATATGACCGATCTCGCCCGCGGCATCCGTCGACCCGTGGTACACCTGCCGATCGATGATGATGCCGCCACCGACGCCCGTACCAATCGTGACCCCGATGACGTTGCGACCGCCACGGGCCGCACCGAGCCACCACTCGCCGTACGTCGCGCAATTCGCATCGTTGTCCACCTTCACCGGGAGCCCAGTCAACGCGGTCATGCGCTCGGCGAGGGGGAAGTCGTGCCAGTCGAGATTCGGGGCGTCCAACACCAATCCGGTGGAACGATCCACCGTCCCCGGTGCCCCAACGCCCACCCCCGTGATCGCCACACGTGACACGCCCGCTTCGGCGATCACGGTATCGATCGTCTGGTTCACCATCGACGCCATGCGCGCGATCACCGCATCGGCGCCTTCGGCCGCGCGCGTGGGTTCCGAACGCTCGCCAATCAGACGCGATCCGTCGGCCGACATCGCCGCGACCACGATGTTCGTGCCACCGAGATCGACGCCAACGATGAAGGAGGAGGAGGGAGAAGCCATGTCTACAAATTAATGGCGCGCCGCAGCGGCGCGATGACCTGGTCACTCCCGATCTCGCGCATGCATCGCCAATGCCCCAGCGGACAGGCCACGGGGCCATGGGCATGGCACGGCCGGCAGGACAGCGCGGCATGCCCCACGACGTGGGACTCGGACGCGAGCGGCCCGAACCCCATCGTGGGCACCGTGGGGCCGAAGAGGGCGATGGTCGGAATATTCATGGCCGATGCGAGATGCAGCGGCGCCGAATCATTCGTGACGATGGCACGGCAGCGGGCGATGAGAGCCGCTGACGCGAGCAGCGAGAGACGACCGGTCGCATCGATGACGGGGGCGCCACCCGCCCGGCGCACCTCTTCGGCGATGTCCCGCGCCAAGCCGGCGTCGGCCTCGCCTCCGATCACGACGAGGCGTGCATCGCGCGGTAGGATGGGGTCGGGCCCTCCGGTCAGCTGAGACGCCAGCTCAGCGAACCCCGGCCATCGCTTGGTCGCCCACACACTCCCCGGCGCCAACGCGACGAGCGGCGTGGTCCCCTCGACACCGTGCGAGGCGAGCACCGTGCGCACCGCGGCCACGTCCTCGTCCCCCGGAACAAGCGACGGCCGCACCGATGGGTGCGTCGCATGCCCCGGCCGATCCGCCAGCTGGCAGAGGCGCGTCGCATGGTGTGCCGAGCGATCGTATGGCATCCGTCGCGTGTAGAGCGCGCGCCCGGCTGAGGTGGTGAATCCGATGCGCTCGGGAATCCCGGCCAGCAGCGCGAGCGCCGCGGTCCGCATGGAACCCTGCGCGAGAAAGGCTCGGCGCGCGCCGGTGCTGCGTACTGCCTGCACGACCCGCCACAGCCCGCGCAGGCCCCGATCCACCCCGCGCTTGTCGTACACGATCACGCTGGCCACCGCGGGGTGGTGCCGCAGCACGCCCGCATTCGCGGGCGTGGCGACGACATGCACGGGCCCCTCGGCGGCCAGACGCGCCAACAGGGGCGTCGTCAGGATCATGTCGCCGAGGAACGACGTCTGCAGGACGACCGAGGCGATCAATCCACCTGCAGGACGGCGAGGAAGGCTTCCTGCGGAATCTCGACGCTGCCGACCTGCTTCATCCGCTTCTTGCCTTCCTTCTGCTTCTCGAGAAGCTTGCGCTTCCGGCTGATGTCGCCGCCGTAGCACTTCGCGAGCACGTCCTTCCGCAACGGCTTCACCGTCTCGCGCGCGATGACCTTCTGGCCGATCGTCGCCTGAATGGCCACTTCAAAGAGCTGGCGCGGGATGAGCTCCTTGAGCTTCTCCGCCACCTTGCGCCCCCATTCGTACGCCTTGTCCTTGTGTACGATCACGGAGAACGCGTCGATCGCGTCGCCGTTGATCAGCATGTCGAGGCGCACGAGATCACTCGACCGGTACTCGAGCATCTCGTAGTCGAGCGACGCATAGCCTCGGCTCACCGTCTTCATCTTGTCGAAGAAGTCGAGAATGATCTCGCCGAGGGGGAACTCCCAATCGAGCTCCACGCGCACGGTGTCGAGGAATCGCGTGTTCTTGTAGATGCCGCGACGCTCCATGCCGAGCGTCATGATCGGTCCGATGTACTCGGCCGGGCACATGATGCGCGCGCGCACGTACGGTTCCTGCACGTCGTCGATCACGACCGCTGCCGGCATCAGCGCCGGATTCTCCACCAGCAACTCGGTCCCGTCGGTCTTGGTGACGTGGTACTCCACGCTCGGCACCGTGGTGACGAGGTCGAGGTCATACTCGCGCTCGAGCCGCTCCTGCACGATCTCCATGTGCAGCAGCCCGAGGAAGCCGCAGCGGAAGCCGAAGCCGAGCGCGGTGGACGTTTCCGGCTCGTACTGCAGCGACGCGTCGTTCAGCTTCATCTTCTCGAGCGCGTCGCGCAGCGTCTCGTACTGTGTCGTGTCGGTGGGGTAGATGCCCGCGAACACGAACGACTTCACTTCCTGGTAGCCCGGCAGCGCTTCGGCGGCGCGGTTGTCCTTGTCGAAGATCGTGTCGCCGGCGCGCGTCTCGCGCACCGACCGTACCGCGGCGAGCACATAGCCCACTTCACCCGCGCGCAGCACGTCCGTGGGGACCTGGCGCAGCTGCAGATATCCGACTTCGGCCACCTCGTACACGTTGTCCGACACGCCGAAGGTGATCTTCATCCCCTTGCGGATCTCGCCGTCCACGACGCGGATGCTCGGAATGGCCCCGCGGTACTTGTCGTAATACGAGTCGAAGATGAGGGCGCGCAGCGGACCGTTGAAGTCACCCGTCGGTGGCGGCACGCGCTTGACGATCTCTTCGAGCAGCTCGGGCACGCCGGTGCCTTCCTTGCCGCTCACGCAGAGCACGTCTTCCGGCATGCACCCGATCAGATCCACGACTTCCTGACGCCGACGCTCCGGCTCAGCGCCCGGCAGGTCGATCTTGTTCAGGACCGGAATGATCTCGAGCCCGGCATCCATCGCGAGGAACAGGTTCGACAGCGTCTGCGCCTGAATTCCCTGCGACGCGTCCACCACGAGAATGGCCCCCTCGCACGCGGCCAGCGAGCGCGACACCTCGTACGTGAAGTCCACGTGCCCCGGGGTGTCGATCAGGTTGAGCTCGTACGGCTGCCCATCGCCGGCGGTGTAGCTCATGCGCACGGCGTTCAGCTTGATCGTGATGCCACGCTCCCGCTCGAGATCGAGCGTGTCGAGCACCTGCGACTTCATTTCGCGCTTCTGCAGGGTG
>JBDKIJ010000051.1:0-4347 GCA_039797155.1 Gemmatimonadota bacterium
TTTCCCGCCCGGTAGTGCGCGCCATCGACAAGGCGCTGCGCATGATGACGTTGACGTACGAGATCCAAGCGGCCCGCTGGGGGCTGCCGGCGGCCTCGTTGCATCGACTCATCCCCTGGTACCAGGTGCTCACGAATAATCCGCGCGCCCTCGAGCGGATGTTCGAGCACGACAAGGCAGATCTACGTCAGCTGGATGTGCCGATCGCCACGCAGCTCGTCGGCGACCAGCCGGAGCCGCGATACCGTGTTGACGTCCATCGCCTGCAACTCCCTGCACGCGGCCCCAGAGACGCCCAATGGGCGGTCCTGGAGGGACACACGCCGCTCCTACAGGCCATCGCCGACCGCCTCCCGGAAATCCCGGGACAAGACGCGGCAGCCCTCAGCTTCTCCCTGCTCGCCTTCCGTCAGGACCTGGGGCTCCGGATCCCCGCGTGGTCAATGCCGCAAAACCTGCTTACGAATGCCCGCGTTGTCCTCGAATGGACGCACGCCATTCTGCACACGGTCGAGGCAACTGGTCGCACCGAGACCACCTTTGGTGGGGCGCCGGTCCCGATCCGTGAGGTGGCTGCGTTGACCGGATTCTCCAGTGATTTCCTCTGGCATCTGGCCGATCGCGGTGCCAACCGCCCCGATAACCATACCGCCGAAACGCAGGTAGTGCGGATGGTCGCGACGACCCCCGAGGAAGGGATCGCCGTCGTCTCGCGCGAATTGCGCCGCGGGTGGCGTCCTCGGCGGGTGCACATCGATGCGCTCGTCCAGTGGGCCGCGGCCAACCACCCGCTGCCCCCCGACCTGATTGCAGCGCTCCGCAGTATGCAGCGTGGGGCCAGCGGGGTAGGCGGGGCGGCCCTGCCGCCCGGTCCCGGAACCGGCGTACCCGACGCCACTTGATGCTTGCGGTGGTCCCCGGGGTATCTTCCCGACATGATCACTCCCGATGCCGACGCACCCACGACATCGCCCTGCATCAAGGTCTGCCAACTCGATCGCGACGACCGGTGCTACGGGTGCGGCCGAACCCGCGGTGAGATCGCGCGCTGGTCGCGCATGACCGATGACGAGCGTCGCGCCGTGAATCGTCGGGTGGGATTCCGGGGCCACGGCGACAACCGCTGATTCGGCGTGGATAACGTCACCCACGCGCTGGCCGGTGTCCTGCTCGCCGACCTCGCGACAGCAGCCGTCACTCGGCGGACCAGCACCCCGGTGTCGCCCCGCTTCCGTCGCGTCGCCACGTTCGTCGGCGTCATGGCGGCCGAGCTCCCGGATATCGATCTCGTCTACGCCGGTCCCGTCCTGGGGATGGGGAAGCTCGGATATCTCCTGCACCATCGGGGACACACCCACACCATCGTCTGGGCCATCCTCGGCGCATTGGCGCTCTGGTCGGGAACCCGTTGGTGGTGGACCCGGCGCGGGGATCCCGCGTCGCGTCGCCCGCTGGACGCGGACGAAGCGCGCGCGCTTCTGGTGCTCGCGCTCGTCGGCGCCCTGTCGCATCTGCTGCTCGACTGGACGAACAGTTACGGGGTGCACCCCTTCTGGCCGATCGACAACCGGTGGTTCTACGGTGATGCTGTCTTCATCGTCGAGCCGTGGTTGTGGATCGTGAGTATCCCGGCGTTGTGGTGGGGGGAGCGCCGGCCTGTGGGGCGCATCGCGCTCGCGGCGGCCCTGCTGCTGATCATCGCGGCCATGTGGGGGCTGGGTCAGGTGGCGCCGCCGATCGCGGCGGCAGCTACGCTTCTCGCGGTCGTAGGGATGATCGGACACCGGCTGTTGCCCCCCATGACGCGACTGGCCAGCGGCGTGCTGTTGTGGGTGGCCGCGACGATGCTGTTTGCGGTGTCGGGTGCTCGGGCGCGCGCGCAGGTTACCCATGCCGTTCGCGATCTGCCGCTGCACGACATCGTGTTGAATCCGGCGCCGGGTGATCCTGCCTGCTGGCGCGCGATTGTCGTGACGAGCGATGCCGTGTTCTATCGTGTGAGTACCGCCGTGGTAGCGCCATGGTCGGGAACCACCGGGTCCGCCTGTGCGGCGCGATACCGGTCGGGGCGCATGTCCGGTGATCCGCTCGTCGAGCTCGCCGACGCCTCGCCCACGGTCCCCTTCGATACCACGCACGCTGCGGTCCGCTGGGGGCGAACATGGGCGGCCCCGCGCGCTGAACTGATCGCGATCGCGATGGAGCGGTGCGAATTCGCTGCCGCGCTTCGATTCCTGCGCGTCCCCATCTGGCGCGAGGATGGCGCCGGCGTCATCCACCTCAGCGATGCGCGCTTCGGCACCGGGGGTGGCTTCGCCGATCTCGATATCCCGCCCGCGCCCATCCCGTGTTCACTGACTTCGGGACGGGTTCTTCCCTGGATTCCTCCTTGGGTGCCGCCGCGCGCGGATGTGCTCAGCGGCGGCGGCTGACCCCGTTCGAACAACGCGTCGGCATCACCGATTCGTACGACAGACCGACGGCGGGCCGACCTGCGCGTCGCGCGATAGCGGGAACACCCCGAACTCCTGAACACGTGCCGGTTCGGTGGGGGCGAGCGTGATGCGCACACGGAGCGCGCTGGTGGCACAGGCGAGCTTCCATTCGCCACGCAAGGCGTTCTCCACCCACATCGCGCCCTCCGGTTTGCAGGCACCACCGGCGTCCTGCATCAGCCGCGTAATGGCCGCCGCACGACGGGTAGCCGATTCGTCGCGAAAGAGATTCATCGCGGCGATGCTGTCGGCGAGCGGCTGCTGCCAGTTGAGTACGAGACGCGTGACCTGAGCCTGCACTGCCGACAGCACTGGTGCCGGTTGCACGGCGCGCGGGACGAGCGCGCCTGCCTTGGCCAGCGCGTCGAAGGCGGCATCGATTGGTGTGCCCCAGCTGGTGTACGTCAGGTTGCCGAGGGCGATGATCCCCACGCCATACTCGGGGAGCCACCGCATCTGTGATCCGAAGCCGGGGAGCCCCCCCGAGTGCGCGACGATATGGTTGAAGAGGCAATTCTGCGACACGCGGAGACCGTAGGCGTAGCCGCCGCTCGTCATGGAGAGCATGCCATTGGTGGTGGTGTAGACCGCCGATGACGGGGCGGCGCGCCACACCTGCTGCATTTCACGGAGCGAACTCCGCTTGAGCACGGGAGGTTCGGCGCCATCGCGCGGCGGCCATGCACCCAGCATGAGCGCGACCCAGCGACTGAGATCGGCGCTCGAGGTCAGCATGCCGCCCATCGCGCCGAACGAACCATCCGGCAGCGGGGCCTCCTCGAGCCACTGGCCGTCCTGCAGCCGGTAGCCGTGCGCGCGGCGTGTGTTCGGCACGGCCGCCGCTTCCATGGTCGTGGAGGTCATGCCGAGCGGGAGCAGCACCTTCTCGCGGATGTAGCGGGCATAGGGCATCCCGCTGACGTTCACGACGATGCGCCCGAGGATCGCAAAGCCGAAGTTCGAATACTCGTAGGCGAGCCCCGGCCCATTCGAAAAGGGAATGCCGGCGCGCATCATGCGCGAGAGATCCGCTTCGCTGGCTGATAACTGCTGGTCACCCCACGGATTGTCCTCGGGGAACCCGGCGGCATGCGACAGCAGATGCCGGATCGTGATTTTCGGGGCGTCGCTGGTGGGATAGCGTAGCGATTTCAGCTCTGGGACGTACCGCTCCGCCGGATTATCGAGCGACAGCTTGCCCGCATCGCGCAGCTGCAGGATCGCCAACGCGGTGAAGCTCTTCGTCATCGACGCGATGCGAAACACCGTGCTGGTGTCTACCAGTGCCTTCGACGGCACCTCCCGCACGCCGGCCGCCGCTACGTGCAGAAGACGCCCGTCCACCACCACACCATACGCGATCCCCGGGACACGACTACGTTGCATGAACGCGCGCATGATGCTGTCCACGATCGGCATCGCGCGCTGCAATTTCCCGAGGCGATCGGGGTCGGTGAATTGCGGTGGTGGTGCGATGCTCGATTGCGCGCGGGTCACCACCGGGAGGAACAGGGCCGCGCCAAGCAGGGTCAAGCGCGTCGTGATCAGCGGAGTTGGATATCGCATGCGGGGAGCGTAGAGAGAAAGTCGGCGCCGAACGCGCTGCTCGGCGTGTGATAGCCGGGCGATGGTGGTGAAGTGAGCAGGCGTTGGACGCTGGCCACCGCTGCGATCGCCGTGAAGCGATAGCCCTCGGGAGTGACCGCCGTGGCTTCTGCGGTGCGACCATCGGCATGTGTGACACGCCCCCACACCTGCATCTGCGCCGTCGCGCGCACCTCGGCACTCGGTCCGGCCACTCGGCGATCGATCTGGCGCTCGATGAACGCCCCGAGTCCCGGCACGCGCAACG
>JBDKIJ010000052.1:0-3488 GCA_039797155.1 Gemmatimonadota bacterium
TCTTGGATGGACGACAGATGCGAGGTCAAACCTGCGCGGCCTATTCGCCACCGGGCTTTCTGGGCAGGATCCGCAGCACAGACAGGACTTTGGCGATGAGCCCTGCCGGGATCAGGAACACCAGTCCCAAGACCACCATAAGCACCTGTGGCAGCGCCTTGTTGGCGAACTTGACGCGTTCCGAAAGGGCCCCGATGAACATGACGGCCGCGATCAGGAAGCAGATGCCTGCGATCACGCTGTTTACCAACGCATAATCGTTATCCGCAAAATAGGCGCGATCCACACCAGCAATCACCAAAACCGCGAGCAAAGCCAAGGTGACACTTCGGCGGGCGAGAAGAAGGAGCAGCACAATTCCGGCCAAGGCGAAGAGCAGACTGCTCCTCTCGCCGACAAAACCAGCCGAAAGACCCATCAACCCGTGCAGCGTCCAATAGACCGAACAGACGATCAGGGCCAAAACTGCAAAGACCAGGAACTGGCCGAAGACGCTGTAGAGGTTCTCGTTCTGCACGCCACTGCCCCTGTGCTGTTTTGTTGCGATGACGTTATCGCTCTGCCCACGCGAGGTGAAGCCTTCACGCTTTCGCTGGTTTGAGGGGGCAGCGCCTATTTCTTGCGACCGATCCAAGTGGTCAGCAATGCCTCTGCCCCGCGCGGGCCCAGATAGGCAAGCGTTGCCACAAACCCCGTCGAGACCGGCTGCGAGAGGCCGATGTATCGTGCCGCGGCCTCGCCGATCAGCGCCATGCCAACGGCCACGGGGATTTCCCAGAGAAGCTCCTTGCCGAAGAAGCGGCGATTGCCGAGCTTCACCTCACCCGAATGCCACATCAGCCGCCCGGTGAAGGCACCGATCAGCGTGGTGACCGCGCCTCCGAAGAACGAGTTGATCATGTCGATGAACCCACCATCATTCATGGGCGTGCCTCCTCAAGCGCCGCCACCCGGGCGGTAAGTTCCTTGACGGCCTCGATCAGAAGGCCGGTGATATTGCCGTAGGCGACGGAGAGCTGGCCCGCCTCGTTGTCGCGTACGACTTCGGGCAGCACGGCCTTGATCTCTTGGGCGATGACGCCGATCTGGCGGCTGCCATCCATGGTGAAGCGCACCCCGCGCAATGCGCAGACGAGAGCCAGCGCGTCAGTAATGGTCTCGACCTCGGATTTGAGGCGGGCATCTGACGAGGAGACGAAGTTCGGGGCGGTCACGACACCCGTGAAGGTCGCCCCGGACAGCGCCGCTTTTGCCGCAATCGCCGCGTCATAGTCGGCTGCGGATTTGGTGGCCATTGTGCCGAGCCCGAGGTTCGTACGCGCCACGGCGGTGTTTGCGAGGCCCGCCAGATTGCCTGCCGCATCCAGGAGCGCGTCCCAGCCTGTATTGGTCGCGTTGCGCCGCCGGAGCACGGGCGGAGAGACCGAGGTATCGACCCAGAGCATCCCTGCTATCGTTGCCGTTGGAGCCGAGGCCCCGGCGCTTGTCGATTGCAGAGCCGCGATTACCTCATTGATCCGCGCCCGAACGGCGGCGCCTGCGTCGTTCGCGATCACAAAACTCGATGTCTGCGCCATCAAACGACCTCATCGGCATAGAGCCGCAATTGGCTGACGATGGGCGTGTAGGACGCATCCTTCGTCGTGAGAAACGCCCGCGCTTCCACCGCGCGGGCCTCGATTTCGTGGTTGTCGAGACGGCCCCAGGGACCCCAGTTCGGCGATACGGCCGGATCGTCATCGGTCTCGCGGATCTCAAAGAGCACGTCGATTTCTGCACCGGCCGATCCGTCAAAGTCGGCCCATGTGTCCATCAAGGCCGTGCGCGCGTCGATCCGGTCGTTCAGCGCCAGGGCGGCCACGCCTATTTCTGAACGCAGGCGCACGCGTTTCACCGCACCAAGATCGAGCCCGACGGCAAAGCTGTACTGCCCGTCCATTGCCGTGACCTGCGTCACGCCATTTGCCGTTGCCGTGGCCAGCGTCAGGTTCGCACCCGTGACCTGCAGCCCTGATTTCGGGCCGAAGAAGCCGGGATCGGCCTGCAGGAAGTCTAAGGTTGAGAAGGCCAGAACCTGCGCGCCCTTGGTCGAGACGCGTGTTTCAGGACCGGCTCGCCCACCGCTGTCTTCCGCTCGCACGAGATAGGTGCCGGGTTTGAGGGGCACGACGGCGATGGCTTCGCCGCCGGAAACCCGGTCCATCGAATAGCTGTCGGCCCAGGTTGCCGTCGCTTCCTTCGAGTGCCGGATCACGATGTTGCCACCCACGCGGACATCGGGATCGGCCGAGCGGGGCCATTTGAGGATCGCGAGGCCGCCCGCCGTCTGCAATGTCACGTTCTCGAGTTGCGCCGGGGGGGCGGTGAGCCCGAGGATTTCGACCGCTGTCTCCTGCCAGGGCGAGGAGACGCCCAAGACCGAGATCGCTTTGACGCGGAAGGACCAGGCTCCGGGTGCAATATCGCGGATTTCCAGCGTGGTGCCGTCGGTGCGGCCATAGTCGATCCATTCGCCGACCCCGCCTTGCCGCGCCTGCAGTTGATACTGAGCGACGAAGCCGGATGGCGACGCCTCCCAGGTGATCCGCGCCAGAACCTTCAGCCCGCCTCCGTCCCGCGTGACATAGAGGTCCTCGGTGACCTGCGGTGCGCCGGGTGCGGGGATGTCATAGGCATTGGGCAGCGCCGTCCGTGGGGCGGCTCCATAGATCTGCTGCTCGGACGCTGACCAGTCGTAGACCAGAGGCGAGGTCTCGCGCAGGACCAACTCGGGTAACAAAAGCGCGCCATCGCCCGAGGCCGTCAGATCAAGGCTCACCCCGTGCACCTCGAAGGGCTTCGCGGCAAAGCCCCAGCGCGCATAGGACAGCGTCACCACGTCGCCGACGGTGGCCGCCCAGGCCGACAGTTTCCCCGACAGACGCACCGTCATCTGCCGCCGCGCACGTTCGAGTTCTATCTTCGCAAGCCGCTGCGCCATAGCGGCCGAGATCGTGAAGGGCAGCGAGATATCGCGCCATTTCCGTTCCCCACCATCCTCGGCGAGATAGACATCGCTCGCATAGGCCGGGAAGTCGTCGGGCTGCCAATCGTTTTCGGGGCTGACAAACTGCCCGCGCACGCCGTTGAAGTTCGATGACATTGTCACACGCGTCGCGAGCGTCAGCCCGCCTTCGCGGACATGGTCCGAGGTCAGCGCCACATCCGGCGCCCGCCAAGCGCCTGCGTGGATGCGCCAAGACCCGCTTGAGAAGGCGCAGCGACCGGCGAAGCTGGAGAGCATTCCCTCAATGATCGTCTTCGGGACCTCGGAAAGCGTAATCACCCCGTTGCAGGCATAGCGTGGCTCGGACCCGCCACCGGCCAGCGCGACGGTCTCGTCACAGATGTTCGCCGCTTCGACCAAGGACATCTCGTCAATTCCGTCCGGCTGACCAATGCGCGCGCCGATGCCCCAGGTCGGGTTGGCCATGTAGTCAGCCAGGCAA
>JBDKIJ010000053.1:0-5063 GCA_039797155.1 Gemmatimonadota bacterium
AGGCACGCGCATGCCACCTGCACCACCATGGCACGCCAGAACAACGCCTGATCGGTGGCGAACTGCTGCGCCCCGAGCGCAGTGGCCGCCAACGATGCGAGCACGCCCAACCGTGCGACCCAACGCCGTTGCGCGATGTACATCGAGATGGTGCTGCCGAACAGGATCATCACGGGGCGGATCCCGTTCACCTGCACCATGTAGATAAACACCACCAGCGACAGCAGCAGGGAGAATTCCGCCTCGGGGCGGAACGCCTTATCGAAGCGGCGATGCCGGAGCGCCATGCCGGCGAACCATCCTCCCAACAGCAACGGCGCCAGCACGCGCGGCACGAACAGCGTGGTGCGCGGGGGCAACGTGAGATACTCGGTGAGCGCACCCAGCCAGAGCATCACGGCACCGACCACGCAGGTGAACACCCACGTGCGATACGGCAGCTGATCGAATTGGCGGTACTGCTGACGGACCTGTCCCAGCACCCGGTCCACGTAGCGCTGCGCGATCCCGCGCGCGTCGGGATGCGCCGATGTCGGCTGCAGCACGGGGGCAGCCGTTTCGAATGGCGTCACTGCGCGAGCGTACCCTCGGCCGCTCCCCACAACGGTGATACGGCCACTTCCAGCACGAGGTCCGGCTGAGTGGCCGGCACCCATCGCACGATGTCCGTGCAGATTTCCGGTCGGTGTGCGTCGGGTGTCCAGCGCTCCACCAACTCGGACACCGGATCGACCAGCCAGCATTCGATACCGATGTCCTGCAATTTCGGCCGCTTGCGCAGGCGATCCTGACGCGCCGTTCCCGGTGACAGGACCTCGATGACAAGCATCGGGAGCGGAGCCGCAGTCTCACCTTCCATCACGGCTCGGCCAACAGGAGGGAGCACGAGCAGATCCGGTTGCAGCAGGGTGTGGGAATCCACCACCACATCGGCCGGCGCAAACAGCACGACACCCAGCTGGTGTGCACTCACCCACGCATGCAGAGTCCGGTACAGCGCCCCCACGATCGCCTGATGCCCGTAAGTAGGAGCCGGCGTCACGAGGAGGACCCCGTCCACCACTTCGTACCGATGGCCGTCCGCAGGGATGCTCCGCACCTCCTGCGTCGACCACCGGCGACCGGTTCCTCCCTCCACATGCGCTGGCATACCCATAGTCTGCTCCACCCCCCACGTGATCCGCAACTCGGCCTTGGCATGCCACACACTGCAACGGGGGCGACGGCATCCCGTCACCCCCGTTACGCCTACTCGATCATTTGAACGCCTAGCCCTTCTTCACTTCCTTCGCCCAGCTGTCGCGTAGTCCGACAATCCGGTTGAACACCAGCTTGTCCGACGTACTGCTCTCCGGCTCGCTGTAGAAATACCCAACCCGCTCGAACTGGTAGCGCGAGCCGATCGGATCCGCCATCACCGTGGGCTCAACCTTCGCGTCCGGAATCACCACCAGCGACGACGGATTCAGCGAAGACAGGAAGTCCTGTCCCTCGGGCACATCATCGGGATCGGGCTGCGAGAAGAGCCGATCATACAGGCGCACTTCGCACGACTTGGCGTGCGCCGCACTCACCCAGTGGATCGTCCCCTGCACCTTGCGGCCATCCGGCGCATTGCCGCTCTTCGTCTCCGGATCGTACGTGCACCGCAATTCGATCACCTCGCCGGCGTCGTTCTTCACGACCTCCTGACAGGTGATGAGATACCCGAAGCGCAACCGCACCTCTCGCCCCGGTGCCAGTCGATAGAACTTCTTCGGCGGATCTTCCATGAAGTCGTCGCGATCGACATACAGCTCGCGCGAAAACGGAATGGTGCGCGTCCCGGTCTTGGGCACATCATGCGGATAGTTCTGCGCCGTCAGCTCCTCGACCTGCCCTTCCGGATAGTTCGTGAGCACGACCTTGAGCGGGTTCAGCACGCACAGCACCCGCGGCACTTCCATGTTGAGGTCGTTCCGCACGGCATGCTCGAACGTCG
This sequence comes from Gemmatimonadota bacterium, assembly GCA_039797155.1. Classification (GTDB taxonomy): domain Bacteria; phylum Gemmatimonadota; class Gemmatimonadetes; order Gemmatimonadales; family Gemmatimonadaceae; genus Gemmatimonas. The sequence continues at coordinate 1,982 of JBDKIJ010000053.1, forward strand.
CGATCTCCACCCGCGCGTCCTTGCGCGCCACACCGATCACCTCGGCAAACGCCCGAATCGCGTCGGGACGCACGCCACGCCGCCGCAAGCCGGCAATCGTCGGCATGCGCGGATCATCCCACCCCGACACATGCCCGTCGTTCACCAACCGCAGCAGTTTGCGCTTGCTGAGCACGGTGTAGTCCAGCTCGAGCCGAGCGAACTCGATCTGCGTGGGCGGATTCTCGTAGCCGGCCTCCCGCACGAGCCAGTCGTAGATCTCGCGGCTGTCCTTGAACTCGAGCGTGCACAGCGACCGCGTGATCCCCTCGATCGCATCGCTCAGCCCGTGCGCGAAGTCGTACAGCGGGTAGATGCACCAGTCGTTGCCGCGCCGGTAATGATGGGCATGCCGAATGCGGATCAGGAGCGGATCGCGCATGATCATGTTGGGGTGCGCCATGTCGATCTTGGCCCGCAACACATGGGCGCCATCAGGGAATTCCCCCGCGCGCATCCGCCGCAACAAGTCCAGATTCTCCTCGACGCTGCGCTCGCGATACGGACTCGGCGTCCCGGCCGAGGTCACCGTCCCACGACCAGCCCGAATCTCCTCCTCGTTCTGCGAGTCGACGTAGGCCTTCCCGCGCTGCACCAGCGATTCGGCGATCTCGTAGAGCTTCTCGAAGTAGTCCGACGCGTAGTACTCCCCGTCCCACTGGAAGCCCAGCCATTGCACATCGCGCTTGATCGCCTCGACATATTTCACGTCTTCCGTCGCCGGGTTCGTGTCGTCGAAGCGCAGATTGCAGGTGCCGCCGAACTCCTGGGCGATACCGAAATTGAGGCAGATCGACTTCGCGTGGCCCATGTGCAGGAAGCCGTTCGGCTCCGGCGGGAACCGGGTGGCGGGGGCCCGGCCGAAACGGCCGGTCGCCACATCCTCGGCGACCATCTCACGGATGAAGTCGCGGCGGGGCGACGGGGCGGACTCGGGGGACGGCTGATCAGTCACTGGACGGCATGCAAAGGTGAATTCGTGAATGTAATGGTCTCTGGCCTCCCTCGGCGCGCCCGGTGTGCCCTGACCTGGCTGACGCTCACGGCGCTCGGGGCCCCGCTGGCCGGCTGCCGCAATACGGCGCTGGCCTTCGGCGCCGACACCCCGGCCGCCAAGCGCCACCTCGATGATCTGGCCGAGGCGTTCGAGGCGCGGTTCACGAACGTCGCACGCACCCCGAAGTTCGCGTACGGGCGCATGCGGCTGGCCCGCTACGCCTTTGCGCCCTCCAAGCTCGTCAACGACTCCGCGGTGTGGACGAGCGCCCAGAGCACGACCACCGGGGCGGTCCGGCAGCTTGGCATTCAGGCGGGGATGGTAAACAACCAGTTCCTGTTCACCTCACGGCGCGATGTGGCGAGCCCGGTGCGGGTGGGGGACGAGCGGCACCTGATCGAAGTGACGCAGAAGAGCGAGGACGATTGGGCGTGGCACACCGTCGTGGAGCACGCCGTCGGGACCATGCCCCCGGCGCGGATGAACGACGTCTTCCGCGGTCTCTTCGGTGCGCTCGAACGTCCAGGAGCGGCGGTGCGCGCCGACTATCGCGCCGCCTTCCCCCGCACGGCGCAGTCGCTGGGTCGGATGCTGGTCATCGATTCGGTGGGGGCCGTGCGGCAGCCCGATGGCTCGTCGCTGGTGACCACGCGCATCCGTATCGACGGCAAGACGCTCGCGCGCACCTATCCCGACTACGGGAAATACATCCAGAAATACATCGAGCCGGCGCAGTACCATTGGCGCTTCACCGATCGCGCGGGTGGGTTGTGGTTCGAAGCGCGCGCGGTGCAGAAGGTGCTGACGATCCGGTTCCGGTCACTCAACGGCACCCTACAGCCGATCGAGGGTGCGGCTCGGCGAATGCCCGATACGCTCACCGTCGCCGTTGATGGCGCCGCCAAGATTGGGATGTTCACCGTGGGGGCGTCGGATGTCGTTGGGGAGTTCGTGCATCTCGACACCCCCAAGGACAACGCCTGGATCTTCCGCTTTGCGCGTGAGCCGCACTGGGATCTGCCGCTGATCGCCGAGCGGCTGTTGCGCGCGCCGTTACGCCGCCCGTTCGAGGGGCGCGGGGTCTACTTCAAGATCGGGTTCCGCACGGCGGAGCAGGGGCAGACGCTGAGCGAACGGATTCTCGATATGACCGTGCGCGAGAGTGCGATTATGCGCTTTCTCGGGAACCTCGGCTTCACGGCGATCAGCGACTACGCCGGGAAGGTCGAGGAGCAGGAGAATCACTTCTTCTCGGAGACGCTCCGGGCGCTCAGGACGGATATGGCGGCGCTTACGCGGTAGGCCGCCATATACCGGCACGTTCACTCTACCCTTTGTCCTTCCCCTTTTCGCGCTTCTTTCCTTTACCCTTCGATTTATCGCCCGGAACACTGAACTTCTGAACGAGTCCGATATTCACCCCAGCTACTGCCTCGGCGGAGGAGCTTACCGCGGCGACAGACGGTCTCTCACCAGACGCAGAAAGCAACGCGCCGCGACTGATGGAACGGAGCGTGAGAGAGGCATCCGCTTGGCTCGCCGGCTCTCCGCTCGGCGGTTGGGGATCGTATAAATAGCCAGAGAAAAGGGAAATGGCGCCTGACTTATCAAATGCAAAAGACCACAAAGATTCCATATATACGTCAGTCCCAAAGACCTGCTCGCCGATGAGTTCTCCAGCAGGAGTAAAGGCCCTGAGAAACACGTCATCGGTTCCGTTGGCCGCTCTAAAAAATCCGGCTTGCCAGACGTTCCCATCCCCGTCTATCTGCACATCGGCGCCATTGCCATATGAGGGGATCTCAGGAGGCGCGCTTTCCCAGAGTATGGCGCAGGTACGCCAATCGAGCTTCGCCAGCCAAGGCTTGAAATCCAGTTGCTCGTAATTGGAGACGTACACGGCGGTGGGATGGTCTGGCGCGAATGCGTAATACCACCCGAAGTGATCAGCTGGCAGCGAACACTCATTCTGCAGATTTCCACTTGCATCGAAAACTTTGATGCCACCTCCTCCTTGCGTCGGAGCGACGACCCATGAGGTCTTCG
>JBDKIJ010000054.1:0-4266 GCA_039797155.1 Gemmatimonadota bacterium
TGCACAGCCAGGAATTCACACGCCAAGCGGTGCTGGTGGTGCCATTCCGTGCGGATACCTCGCGGACCACCACCAGCATGCTTGCCAAGATCGGACGGGACGTGGCCGATGCCGTCCGTGATCGAACCGCCAAGCTGGTCAATGGCCGTGACGCGCAGGTGCTGGCAGGGTTCTGGTATGACAACCTCCTGCAACGATCATCGTACAGCCGGACGCTCCTGCTGACCGACAACGAGCTGCGCGCAGTGACCTATCAAGTCCGCGCGGACGAAGTGGTACAAGGGAGTGTTCGACGCATCGAAGGTGAGCTGGTAGTACGATCAACGCTCACGCTCCTCCGATCCTGGGAAATGCCACAGCCGCTGCCGACGGTGCGTGGCGCAACACCGGCGGCCATCGGCGAACAGCTCGCCCGGGAGATTGCCAAAGCGCGGGCGCAAATGACCCCACTGCGCCGCTGCGAGAATGCCTTGTATCGTGGGGATCGGAGTACGGCCGCGCGTGAGGCGGAGCGGGCGATTCGCGCCTATGCGCAGGCGGTGCCCGCCCGTGACTGTCTGCTCGCCGCGCTCCTCGATGGACGCACCGGCGCCGACTCGGTTCGCCGTGTGGCAGATGACATCCTGATGCTCGACAGCACCAACATCTTTGCCAACGTCGTGCGTGCCGATGCCTACGAAACGCTTGGCCAACGCAGCGAGGCCGTGGCGCAGTGGCAGCGCGTGCATGCGTTCCGTGGCGACAGCCTCCTACTCGGCGTGCGCAGCGTCGAAGGGTTGCTGCGACTCCAACAGCCGGCACTCGCACTGCCCATGGTGCGAGCGTTGCGGGAACGGTTCACGAGCGCGGAGCTGCGCCGCCTCGAGTTTCGTGCCCTGACAAGCCTTGCGCGCTGGCCGGAAGCCGCTCGACTCGGGGATACCCTCGAGGTCGAGGATGCCACGTTCCAAGGCGATTCGAATTACGCCGTGCGCTATGTGGAAGCGTTGCGACAGACGGCGGATACGCTCGCGGCGATTGAGCTGAGCGCGCGGAATGTCCGACGCTTCGGTCGGGATAGTCGGCTGTATGTGCAGTATCTGCAGTTGCTGAATTTCGAGCAGCCGGCGGCGCTGCCGCGCGGTCTTGAGCGCTTTCCGGAGGTCGCAGAGCTTCGGCTGCTTGCCGCCACGGCCGCGCGGCGTGCTGGAGATCGCGGTGGCGCTATTCGGAACCTCCGCGCGGCGGTACAACGAGATACCACCCGCGTGGCGTCCTACCTTCAACTGGCCGATCTCTATCTGGATGTCGGGGAGTCGGATAGCGCCATCACGATGCTGACGCGCGCACCACGTGGAGGGGCGGAGGTCGAGACCGTCCGCGCGTACACCCTCGCACGAGGACTCATGCTGTATCGAGCCAGTGTCGACAGTGCGCTGCCGGTACAACATCGCGCATTGCGCTGGCTCATGCTGGCGGACAGTCTGGCCTCTCGCGAGGATTCGCGGGCCACTTTGGCGGCCGCGTCACTGCAAGTGGCGCGCGCGCATCTCGTGATCGCCAGCCGCACACGAAGCTGCAGTGAAACACAGGCGGCCGATGCGACACTCGCCCCGGTGCCGGCACTTCTGGGTGCGGGAACCGGGGCGAGCCTTGGGGAGATCACAGCGGCCCATCAGGCCATGCGCCAAGCCATTGATGACGCCTTGCCACTGCTCTGTCGTCCGCTTACGGCCCCTTGATCGTGGGCTTCGATTCGGCCGGAAGATCCTCGAGCGTCTTGAGCACGTCACGCCACGCGAACTTCGAGCCCGTACCCAACACCCAGTAGTTCATCCACGCCATCTCGGACATGCTCTTCACCAGCCGGTTGCGCGGGTCGGGGATGCCGTGCGAGGCGCCGGGATACATGAACAGCTCAGTCGGCACGCCGATGCGCTTGAGGGCCATGTGCAGCTCGACGCTCTGCGGACTCGGCACGCGCGGATCGCCCTCCACCACGTGGATCATCGTCGGGGTCTTCGCGTTGCGGATGTACTTGATCGGCGACTGCTTCCAATACGCGTCAAAATCGTCGTAGGGGAGCTTGTTGCCGAGGTAGTACTGCCGATTGCGCTGCACATCGCTTTGCGCGTACATCGAAATCCAGTTCGATGTCCCGGCGCCTGACGAGATCGCCTTGAAGCGGTTCGTGTGCGTGAGAATCCAGTTGCTCCAATGGCCGCCGGCGCTCCAGCCGAGGACGCCCATGCGCGTGGAATCGACCATGCCGACGCGGATCAATGCATCGACCCCCGTCATGATATCGTCGTAGCCGGGCGCGAAATAATTGCCCACGATGCCGTTCTTGTGCGCCTCGCCATAGTTGGTGGAGCCGCGATAGTTCGGCTGAAGCACGATCCACCCCGCACCGGCGTAGGCTTGCGACCCATAGCCACCATTGAAGCCGAGGACGTCGGCCGCAGCCGGACCTCCATGGATGGCGACGAGGAGCGGGTAGGTCTTACCGGGCTCATAGCCGACCGGCTTGACCAGGACGCCACCGACGGACTTGCCATCCTTGGATTTCCACGTGAACTCGGAGGTTTCCCCCAACTGCACCTGGTCGCGGACCCACGCATTCGGATCGGCGAGCGCCGTCCACTGCGCGCGATTCCCGAGCGCGTCAATGGAGGCAGCCGTATACCAGCCGGCGGGAGTGGTCGGGTCCTGATAGTTCACGAGCAGTCGTCGTGTCGCCTCCTCCTCCATCACGTTCACGGCGCCCTGTACGCGCGTCACAGGGGTGACACGCCCACTGGCCACGTCGAGGGCAAAGAGTTGTGTCGTCGCCCGCTGCCCTTCGTTGAAATAGATCGTCTTGCCGTCGCGCGACCAGAAATCGATGCCGACATCACCATCGAGATCACCCAGCTTCCGCCACGCGCCCCCCTTGTCGCCAACGGCGCGCAGATAGACGCGGGAGTTCTTCATGTTGTAGCGCGTCAGATCATCACTCCCGACGAACGCCATGGATCGGGAGTCGGGAGAGAACGTGAAGGCTGATTCGCTGTTCTCCGCGTTGTTCGTGAGCCGCTCGACGGTACGGCTCTCGAGATCCATGAGGTACAGATCCCCGTAGATCCCCTGCTCGGTGATGTTGCGCTTGTAGCGGTTATTCGCCGCCGCGGTGAAGCCCAGGAATTTCCCATTCTCGGAGAGCGTGAACGACGTCACCGAGTACGTCGAGTCCTGCGTCAGGCGCGTCGCGGGACGTGACGTACCATTCCCGGAGGTCGTAGGCAGGTCGATCATCCACAACGAGGCGACTGGCGTTTCGGCATTCCGCACATTCACCGTGAACTTCTTGTCGACGCGCGCCTTCTCGTCGCGATCGACAGTGTCCGCCGTGATGAAGTAGATCCGGCGGCTGTCCGGGGAGAACTTCCACGTGCCGATGCCCGTCGCATGACGGGTCAGCACGGTCGGCTTGAGCGAATCGAGCGGCACGCCATTGCGGATATCGGCGAGTGACAGCGCATACAGCTGTTCCTCGTCCGCCTTCCCACTGCGATAGACCAGCCAGGAGCCATCCGCCGCGATGGCATAGGTCGAGACCCCCTCCTTCGCATCGGTAAGCCGCCGCGCCTCGCCACCATCCGGTTGCATCACATACAGCTGCTGTTGCCCGCTCTGTGCAGCCGGTGCTTCCCGATTGGAGGTGAAGACGAAGGCACCACCACCAGGGAGCCACCGCGGCGCACTTTCGTTCTTGTCACGCGTGAAGGTCAGCTGGCGCGTGCTCGCCACCCCACGGGTCGTGGAGACCACGTAGAGATCCGATTGCGACTTGGCTTCCTTCCAGTCCGGCGTTGTCAGGGCATAGAGCGCCCATTCCCCATTCGGGGACAGCACCGGCATCGACGCGCTCCGCAACCGCTGCTGGTCGATCCAGGTCATGGGACGTTTTGCTGCGCTCTGTGCCGCGAGCGTGGTGCAGATTGGTGCGACCGCCAACAGGGCGATGGGCGCGCAACGGCGAATCCGTTCCATGACCGATGAGCGCGGATGGACGCGTACGGGTACGGGCACGAACACCTCGAACGGGAAGGAGACAGGTGAACATCGGAGATCGATGAGAGCGAATATAGTCCGCGAATCGAAACCTGGTGTGCACCATGCGGCCCAGCACCGTCGACTTGCCCGATGGCGTCCATCGCGCCAAACGACCTGGAGACGAGGGAGGGCTCGTCCCCGCGCCTGGTCAGATGGGGATTTCCGGCGTCCAGCTCCCCAGATAGAACGTCG
>JBDKIJ010000055.1:0-7752 GCA_039797155.1 Gemmatimonadota bacterium
CCACCGAATCACGGACCGGTTGGGCATCCACAACATCGGCGCACCACAACCCGGCCGACAGGACCAGCATCACGGGTACGAGCTTCACGCGGCCTTCCTCGCGCGCACCGCCCCCAGCTGCAACACCAGCGACATCACCGTCTGCTCAGCACTGGAGACCGTGGTATCCTTGAGCGCCATATCCGCCTCCAACAGATGCTGCAGCGCGCGCGCGCACGCGGCCGCACTCCAGTGATCGATCACTTTGGTCCACGCCGACGCGGCTTCGCCCCACGGCCGGCCGGGATACCCACCTGTCTCCTTGAGAAAGGCGAAGTATTCGGTCGGCAATTTGCCCACGGGAGTCCCGGCATCACGCCGAGCACGGCCGTAGGTGAGCGCCAACGTTTGCGTGGTCAGCATCATGACGACCTGTACCGCGTTCACCTTGGGTTGCGACAACACGTGCGGCACAAGGGCTACGGCGGCCCGCGCATCCTGGCGCGCGACGGCATCCAGCAGATCCGTCACGGTTTCGCCGCGCCGCACGCCGACCACCGCCGAGACGGCATCAGCGTCGATCATGACCGACTGCTCGCCTGTATCGTGCGCAGTGTGCGCCCCCGACACATAGCTCGCACACTTGTCGAGCTCCGCCGCGAGCAGGTGCAGGTCGTTCCCCACGGCCTGCTGCAACAGCTGAATCGCCTCTTCCGCGATCGCGACCTGCAACACCGTGGAGGCATGGTGCGCGATCCAGCGCCGCACGCGCTCTGGTGACAACGGCTCGAACGACAGGCTCGTCGTGAGCGATGCGAGCGATGTATCGACTTTGGCGCCGGCCGGCGAGGTGAGAAGCAGCAGCGTATCCGACGCGGGGCGTTGCAGATAACGATCGAGTTGGACACGCGCCGCCTTCTTCAGCGCGCCGACATCGCGCACGATGACAGCGCGACGTTCGGCCAACATGGGGGGCGTACCCAGCAGACTCCCCAGCGTCTCTGCATCGAGATCCGCACCGGCCCGCGCCTCGAAATTGAAATCGCGGGTCCCGGGATCGAGCGCGGCATCGAGCAGGTCGTGGATTGCCCCGTCCTTCAGAAAATCATCGTCCCCGTGCAGGTAGTACGCGGGATCGAATTGGCGCGACTGGACCGCGGCCTGGACGACGCGCAGTGGCGACGCATCCTTGGCGGGAGCAGGGGCGCGGGGCGGCATCCGGTCAATCTAATGGCCGCGACCGTTCATCCCCAGACGGACAATGACAGCAAACGGACTACCACGGAAGGCGACGGAAAATCACGGAAACGACACGGAGCACACCCATTTTGGGGTTGCCATGAAGCGGGTCATGCCTATGCGATCAATAACCCGAAATTGCGTTCCGTGCAGTTTCCGTGCGGTTTCCGTGTAACTCCGTGGTAGTCAGTTTCACGGAAACCGGCATATACCCTACCGTTGGTCGAAACGCCGTGGCGGTCGGAACACCGAATATCGAGAGCCCCCCGATCAATACCGGGAGCCCCGTCGGCTGCGCCGGCTGCGCGTCCAACGCCATCATCGGGGGCGGCGACATCGCCGTCATGCGCGCCCCGCGCCACCCCTGATACGCCAAGGCCCCGAGCACGGCGCTGGCCGCGACCACCGCCAGCGCGCGCGTCGATCGAGGCCGTCTCGATTCTGGAATCGGCGTCATCCGCGGATCGCCGTATTCCTCGCGGCACGTTGCGAGCCGCTCGCGGAGTCTCCGCTGGAAGGCGGCCGTCGGCTCGATCGTCGGCATGCTGCGCGCAATCATCAATGAGCGCCGCACGAGCGTATCGTGGGCCGCACACGCATCGCAGTGCAACACGTGCCGCTGCGCCGCGGCCATCTGCGTTCCCGGCAACGTGTCGTCGAGATACGCGAGGTGAAGGTGTCGGAAGTGCTTGCAGTCCATGTCCGGCGGAATACCCGTCATCGTGTGCGCGGTTCCGGGGAATTTCCAGCCTAGGCACATTCAGGCAAGAGGGAGGGGCGGAAGCTCAGTGATGAACCATCACCAGCCCCGCCCCTCCACTCTTCCACCCCTCCCTCCACGGAGGATGCTACCTGACCAGCGGGGCGATGATGTCGGCGAACGCCGTCCGCGCGCGGTTCAGTCGTGACTTGACCGTCCCGAGATTCACCCCCGTGATCTCGGCGATCTCCTCGTACGACTTCCCTTCCAGTTCCCGCAGCACGAACACCTCGCGGTGATGCGCCGGCAGCTGACCAACCGATTGCTCCACCATGTCGCGCAGGTGCCGCTTGCGGAACAGATCATCGGGGCGCGAGTGCTGGTCCTCGAACTCCAACGGGCGATCTTCGTCCTCGAACTTGGCCTTGATCGTCTGGAAGAGCACCAGCGGGTTCCGTGAACGGTTCCGCAATTCGTTCTTCGCCAGATTCGACGCGATCGTATAGATCCACGTCGAGAACTTCTTCGTCCGATCGAAGCGCGCGATGTGCCGATAGACCCGGATGAACACTTCCTGCACTAGATCTTCCGCCCGATCGCGATCGCCGATCGTGCGATAGACGAAGTTCAGGAGCCGTCCCTGATACCGATCCACGAGCTCCTCGAACGCGCGTTCCTCGCCCGCGAGAAACGCCGACACAACCTCCGCGTCATCCAGCGTCCGCAACTGTTCGCGCACCGACACCGGCGCGACGATGACATGCGTACGGGAAAAGGATCGGGTCTGGGTGCGAGCCGCTTCAGCCATGGATCACGTCCTCCGCCAACAGTGGCGCGGACCCCGTGGGCCCGCGGCGCCTGGACCAGCCGCCGGTCACTCCGGCTCAGCATGTCCTGGCGCTCACCACGGAGACATCGCACACCGCGTGCCGATCCGAACGGCGGAGGTGGAAATTCCGCAAACGATTGCGGCATAACATTTTGTGCGGTTTCTCGGCAACCGCAGCGGGCGCGATCGGCGCGCCCAGAACCGTCCATTTCGGACATGGTATGTCCCCAATAGAGGACACCATTCGCGCCGATTCGACCGTCAGCCGAGTCGGAAACCTGCCGCGTACAGCAGTCCGAGCGCCGTTTTGGCGTCCTTGATCTCCCCTTGCTGCACCATGGCGAGCGCCTGGGACAGCGGCATCGGCACCAGCTCCACGAACTCGTCGCTTTCGCGGGCCGCTTCCCCCGGCGTCAGCCCGACCGCCAGGAAGAGGTGGATCTGTTCGTCGGTGAAACCGGGGGTCGTGTACATCGTGAACAGATGCTCGACGTGGGACGCCCGATACCCCGTTTCCTCCTGCAGCTCCCGTGTCGCACACGAGGCCGGTGACTCCCCCGGATCCAACCGTCCCGCCGGGATTTCATACAAGTAGCCCTCGGCCGCATACCGATACTGACGGATGAGCAGCACGGTCGGATCGTCCGCCTCGTCGAGCAGCGGCACCACCGCACTCGCCCCGGGATGCCGGATCATCTCCAGCGATCCGGTCGAACCATCGGGAAACCGCACCTCGTCGACATCGAGCGAAATGATCCGCCCGGTGTACGCGCGCGTGCCGCCGATCTTCCCGGGCTGTGCTGCGGACTCTGACATCGCTACGCCGTCGTCTTCCGCGTGCGCACCGGCTTACGCACCGGCTTGCGCGGCTTCTTCACATCGTCGCCGGCGAGCCACGCCTTGACCGTCGGACGGAGATACACCGGAACGCGCAGGATGGTCCCACGGCACTTCTTCGACCCGCAACGGCAGAGATACGTGCGGACGTCCTCGGGCCCGTGGTCATCCTGCCATTCGTAGCGATAGTCGTACGTCAGCTCGGTCTCCGGCTGGATCGTCTTCATCGCCTTGATGTAGATGTGCCCCCGCTCGATCACCGTCTCGCAATTCGGATCGCACGAGTGATTGATGAAGCGCGCATCGCTCCCGCCGTAGCGCGCATCCAGCACCGTGTCGTCGTCGAGGACGAACAGGAACGTGTGATGACGCCCCTGGTCGTCATCGTAGCGACGATCGGCTTCCTCGTGCGTGATCCGCTGCCCGAGGTACTCGTCGACGCGCTGCCCCTTGCGAATGGTGGCGATGGCAAACGCTCCCCGCCCCTGGATCTTCGAGCGACGCACTTCATACAGTGGCGACTTCACCGGCTTCACGGTCTTCTTGGCGGCGCCCTTCTTGGCGACCGCCTTCTTCTTGACTGGGCTCACGAGGTCACGCGTTCAGGATCCAATGAGCGCCGCGGCATCTTCGGTCGCGGCAGGTTCGTGAATGGTAATCGGTCCGATGCCCAACGCGTCGACCGATTCGCGGATGACGTCCGCATCGCCACAGATCACCACCTGCAGGCGCGACGGGTCCAGATGCATCTGCGCCACGCGGAACACCTCATCGACCGTCACGGCCGCGATCCGCTCGCGGTAGCTATCGAAGTAGTTGCTGGGCAACCGGAAGATCTCGACGTTGGCGAGACCGCCGGCCACTTCGGCGGTCGTTTCGAAGCGGATCGGGAAGACCCCCATCAGATAGCTGACCGCCAGCGACAGTTCCGTCTCACTCACGGGTTGTTCACGGATCTGTCGGAACTCCGCGAGGATTTCGCGGAGCGCATCGGCCGTCACGGCCGTTTCCACCGCCGTGGAGATCTCGAAGGGACTCGCCGCGCGACGCCAATCGAACGCCGAGTGCGCGCCGTAGGTAAACGCGTGCCGCTCGCGCAGGTTGAGGTTGAGCCGGGACGAGAACAGGCCACCGAGGATCGCGTTCATCACGACCATGGGGAAGTAATCGTCGTGAAGACGCGGCAACGCGACATGCCCCACCCGAATTTCCGACTGCGATGTCCCCGCCTTGTTCACGAGATGGACACGCGGCTCGAGGTGACGCTGCCCGGCTGGCGGCTCCGTCACCGGCGGCGCTTCACCCTCCCATCCCCCAAAGTGCTGATTGGCCAACGCAACCGCGCGTTCGATGGTGACATCCCCAACCATCATCAGCGCCGTGGCATTAGGCTGGAAATACGAGCGATGATAGGCATGCACGGCCTCACCGGTCAGGCGTGCCACGCTCGCTTCATCACCACCGGCAAGACGGGCAAACCGCGACGTGCCCTCGTACAATAGCCGCGAGAAATACACGTCGGCCAATCCGCGCGGCTCGCTGCGCAACTGCGCCAGATCGGCTAACCGTTCGGCACGCAACCGCGCGAGCTCAGTCTCGGGAAACGCCGGGTGCTGCAGCACTTCCGCCAGAACCGCGAGCGCATCGTCTACCCGGCTCGAGAGGGCCGTGAGCTGCACGATCGCCGAATCCCAATCCGCTCCGGTATCCAGCGTGGTGCCGAGCGTCTCGAGGCGCATCGTGAGCGCCAACGCATCCATGTCGCGCGTGCCTTCCATCAATGCGCGCGTCGCAAGCTGGGCGAGGCCTTCGCGATCGCGGGGATCACGCGTGGCACCGGCCTCAATCACGGCGAGTGTCGTGACAACGGGATAGGCCGGCATCGGCGCCACGATCAGCCGCAGCCCATTCGCCAGAATCCGCGTCTCGAACGATGGAAACCGATACGGGCGTGGTGTTCCGCCCGTCGGGCGCGGCAACGCCTCGGGGATCATGGACGCGCTCATGCGGCAGCTCCGGATACCACATCGTCCATGGGGGCGTCTGCCGAGACCTCGGCCGGGATATAGAGCAAGAGCACCCGATTATCGGCACCGAGCCGTTCGCGGGCGATGTCGCACACGGCGCGCGTCGTAACAGCGCGATAGCGCGCCACCTGCGTGTTCACGAGCGTCGGATCCCCGAAATACGTGGCGAACCGCGACAGTTGGTCGGCGCGTTCCGCGGCCGACTGCAGACTCATCACGAAGCTTGTTTCGATGAGGGCGCGCGCGCGCGCCACTTCGGCGTCCGTCACGCCGTCGCGATGCACCGCATCAAGTTCTGCAAGCACTGCGGCTTCGAGCTGCTCCGGTGTGATGTGGGGGTGCGCGGTGGCATCAACGACCAGCAGATCGCTTCCCTTGGCAAGATCGTAGGTGAAGGCGCTGGCCTGCGACGCAATACGCTGCCGGCGCACGAGGGACTGCTCGAGGCGTGCCCCCGTGCGGAGCCCGAGCACTGCGGACAGAAGGCTGGCGGCATAGTAGCCGTCGGTGCCGAACACCGGCGTTCGACACGCCACGAAAAGCCGAGGGAGTGCGACGGCATCCTCCACGACCACCCGGCGCGTCTCACCAAGGGTCGGGGGCAGGTCCATGTCGGGGAGTGGCGGCCGGCCGCTCCCGCGTGGAATACCGCCGAAATATTCCGTGACCAGCCGCACCGTCTCGTCGTGCGAAAAATCGCCGGCAATCGTCAAGACCGCGTTGTCGGGCGTGTAGTACGTCCGAAAGAACTCGGCCACGTCCTCGAGAGAGGCGCCGTCCAGATGTTCCATCGATCCGATGAGGGAGTGATGGAACGGATGCGTCTCCGGAAAGGCGAGGGCAGGGAGCCGTTCCCACCAGGTACCATAGGGCTGGTTGTCGACCGACCAGCGCCGCTCGTTCTTCACCACATCCCGCTGGGTGTCGAGCTTCTGCTGATTCATGGCGGGAAGGAGGCGCGCCATACGGTCCGCCTCCAGCCACAACGCCAACGCCAGCTGGTGCGAGGGGACGGTTTCGTAATAGTTGGTGCGATCCAGCCACGTGGACCCGTTCAGGGTGCCTCCGGCCCGTTGCACCAATTCGAAATGCTCGTTCGCCCCGACATTCGCGGAGCCCTGAAAGAGCATATGTTCAAAGAGGTGCGCGAAGCCGGTGCGATCCAGGCGTTCGTTCGCCGATCCGACATGGTACCACAGATTCACCGCAACGATCGGCGCGGTATGATCCTCCGACAGGACCACATGCAACCCATTGGGGAGCTGGTAACTCTTCACCGGGATGTTCATGGGTCAATATTCGAAGCTGGTCACGAAAGCCGGAACCCCGACATCGTTCTTTTTCCTGTTGTCTTCATGATTTCGTCTTCGTTTCGTTTCCTCCGTCGCATCATCCCCGCCATGACGCTCGGGGTGGGACTAACCGCGTGTGGTGAGGATCAGGTGCCAACGCGCGCCACCACCACCCTCGTGTCGACCTTGAGCGCCACCGTCGCCAGTAGCGTCGGCTCCGTCCCGAGCGTCCGCATTCTCGACCAGAAAGGGAAGGGGATGAAGAATGTGCTGGTCCGGTGGCGCGTGACGGCCGGGAACGGACGGGTGGTCAATGACTCCGTTCGGACCACACCGTCCGGTGAAGCGAGCTCCGGTGGATGGACACTCGGAACAACCGCCGGACTCCAGACGCTGCAGGCGACCGTCGACGGCGTGACGCCCGTGACCTTCACGGCCCGCGCCGAACCAGGACCGGTCACGCAGTTGATCGCGGTGAGCGCCACGACACAAGAGGCCGTCGTCAACACGGCGGTCACCGCGCGCCCCAGCGTGCGCGCCGAAGACGTCTACAGCAACCCGGTGCCCGGCGTGCCGATCACCTTCTCGGTGTCGATGGGCACCGGATCGGTTACCGGCGCACAGCAGACTTCGAACGATGTCGGGGTGGCCACCGTCGACGGATGGACGCTTGGCACACAGGCGGGGCAGCAGATCGTCCGGGCGTCAGCCACCGGCGCGCAGGGTATCGCCTTCAGTGCCACCGCCGTGGCAGGACCCGCCGCCGACCTCGTCAAGATTGCGGGTGACAAACAGGAGGCCGTCTCCGGCATCCCGGTACCGATCAGCCCCGGGGTGCGCGTCGTTGAC
>JBDKIJ010000056.1:0-7219 GCA_039797155.1 Gemmatimonadota bacterium
TCGTCTCGTGCTTGCGCTGGTGATCGTCCTGACGATCGCTGCGCGGTGATTGCCGAGGGCCTAGAAACGCGCGGACGTTGGTCATGATTCCTGATGTGGATTCGCCGGCCTTTCTCGCGGCGAGTGGCCTCGTTCGCCTCGTCCATTTGCCCGTGGTCTCATCGACAATGGATGTGGCCCATGCATTGGCGGCGGAGGGGACGCCTGCCGGGACGCTGGTACTCGCCGATCGGCAGGAGCAGGGGCGGGGACGCGCCGGCAAAGCATGGAGTTCCGAGGAGCACGCTGGTATCTGGTGTACGCTGATTGAACGTCCGCTCGATGCGGCCACGCTTTCCGTGTTGTCGTTGCGCGTTGGGCTCGCGCTTGCCGCGATGCTCGATTCGTACGTCGCGTCGCCGGTGCGATTGAAATGGCCGAATGATCTGTTCGTCGGCGACGGGAAACTCGGTGGGGTGCTCGTTGAAGCGCGGTGGCGTGGTGCGCGCATCGAATGGGTCGCGATCGGCGTGGGAATCAATCGGCGTCTGCCGTCCGATCATGGCGCCGCTGGATTCCTGGCGGCGTCGGTACATCCCACGGTGAGCCAGGAGGATCTGGTCGCCCGCACTGCCCGCGCGCTGCGTGGCGCCTGTGTACACGTCGGGCCTCTCACGACTGACGAGTGTGCGGCATGGCACGCGCGGGATGTCGCCATTGGGCGCCAGCTGATCGCGCCGGTTGTTGGGACAGCGAGGGGGGTCGCCGCCGATGGGGGACTCGTGGTCGCCTCCGAAAACGGCATCCTCCGTACGGTGCACAGCGGATCGCTGCAGTTCGCCTGAGGTTCGCCTGAGGTTCGATACTCCGACGGACCGTCTGTCGGGAAACGGCCTGTCACATTGGCCGATGTACAGGTGGGCGGCCAGTCAGAACTGCAGGAGTCCTGCCGAAAAGGCTTATCGTAAGTCTATGAAATACATGAGCTTACGTTTTCTGCGGGCTTGACTCCATCACCAGCGTGTCGTAGAATCCTTTCTGTGTTAGCACTCGGGTCTGCCGAGTGCTAGCAGCAACTCACCGAAGTGTTCCCTGACCAATACGCAGGAGACTCGTACCTATGGCCAACCAGAGTGCCGCGAAGGTCGCGCCGCTGGCCGACCGTGTCGTCGTGAAGCCGCTCGAAGAAGCGGAGCAGATGCGCGGTGGGCTGTACATCCCGGACACCGCGAAGGAGAAGCCCCAGCAGGGCACCGTCGTCGCCGTCGGCCCGGGCCGTTTCGAGAAGGAAACCCGCGTCCCGATGGACGTGAAGGTCGGCGACAAGATCCTGTACGGCAAGTACAGCGGCACGGAAGTCACGATTGAGGGCGAGCAGCTGCTCATCCTCCGCGAGTCGGATGTACTCGCGGTGATCAACTGACCACCCCTGAACTGTAAATAGCTACCATGGCAGCCAAGGAACTGCATTTCAACGTTGATGCACGCACGGCGCTCAAGCGCGGCGTCGATCAGCTCGCCGAGGCGGTGAAGGTCACCCTCGGCCCGAAGGGTCGCAATGTCGTTATCGACAAGAAGTTCGGCGCCCCGACGGTCACGAAGGACGGTGTGACGGTCGCGAAGGAAATCGAGCTCGCCGATCCGATCGAGAACATGGGCGCGCAGATGGTGAAGGAAGTCGCGACCAAGACGTCGGATCTCGCCGGTGACGGCACCACGACGGCCACCGTGCTCGCCCAGGCGATCGTCCGGGAAGGCCTCAAGAACGTCACGGCCGGCTCGAACCCGATGGCGCTGAAGCGCGGCATCGACAAGGCCGTTGCGGCGGTCGTCGAGGAGCTCAAGAAGATCTCCGTGCCGACGAGCGGCAAGAAGGAAATCGCGCAGGTCGGCACGATCTCGGCGAACAACGATCCCGAAATCGGCAACCTGATCGCCGAAGCAATGGAAAAGGTGGGCAAGGACGGCGTCATCACCGTCGAAGAGGCCAAGGGCCTCGAGACGACGCTGGAGACGGTCGACGGCATGCAGTTCGACCGTGGCTACCTCTCGCCGTATTTCGTCACGGATCCGGAGAAGATGGAGGCGGTCCTCGAGAACGCCATGATCCTGATCCACGACAAGAAGATCTCGGCCATGAAGGACCTCCTCCCGGTCCTCGAGAAGGTGGCGCAGCTCGGCAAGCCCCTCCTCATCATCGCTGAAGACGTTGAAGGCGAGGCGCTCGCCACGCTGGTCGTCAACAAGCTCCGCGGCACGCTGCGCATCTGCGCCGTCAAGGCCCCGGGCTTTGGTGACCGCCGCAAGGCGATGCTGCAGGACATCGCGACCCTCACGAAGGGTCAGGTCATCTCCGACGAAGTCGGCTTCAAGCTCGAGAACGCGGTCCTCACCGACCTCGGTTCGGCCAAGCGCATCGTGATCGACAAGGACAACACCACGATCATCGATGGCGCCGGCGATCAGAAGGACATCGAAGGCCGCGTGAAGGAAATCCGCTCGGCCATCGAGAAGAGCTCGTCGGATTACGATCGTGAGAAGCTCCAGGAGCGTCTCGCGAAGCTCGCCGGTGGTGTGGCCGTCATCAACGTCGGTGCCGCGACCGAAGCCGAGATGAAGGAGAAGAAGGCCCGCGTCGAAGACGCGCTGCACGCCACGCGTGCCGCCGTCGAAGAGGGCATCGTCCCGGGTGGCGGCGTCGCGCTCATCCGCGCGCAGGGCGCGCTCAAGGACGTCAAGCTCGCCGAGCGTGACGAGCAGATCGGTGTCGACATCGTGCGTCGCGCGATCGAGGAGCCGCTCCGCATGATCGTCCAGAACGCGGGTGGCGAAGGCTCGATCGTCGTCGAGAAGATCCGCACGGCGAAGGAGACGAGCTTCGGCTATAACGCGCTGACCGACACGTACGAGGATCTCGTGCAGGCCGGTGTCATCGACCCGACCAAGGTCACGCGTACCGCGCTCCAGAACTCGGCCTCGATCGCCGGTCTGCTCCTCACGACCGAAGCGCTCATCGTCGAGAAGAAGGAAGACAAGCCGGCCGCGCCGGCCGCTCCGGGCGGCATGGGCGGGATGTACTAAGCCATTCCGGCTTGCAGGAAAGCACGACGGGCGCCCAATCTGGGCGCCCGTTCGTGTTTAGTATCTGCCTTCATCGCAAGCCCGTCAGGCGCATGGCGTAGACTGCGTTACCTGATCACTGCTGCCAGCGCATGTCCCGCTGCACCATGCTATGAACCTGACGCCACCAATCGCGCTCAGGATCGCTCAACACGCAGTCCCGGCGCGCCATGACCCGCGAGGTGGTCTGGATGAACTTCTCGACCTCAAAAGACTCGTAGGGGACGTTGGCACCCCACGCAAACGGTGGTACCAGTTTCGGAGCCTGGGTTCCGGTGACATTGGCACCACAGCCGATCACGGCTCCCGTCGTGATGCGCAGGCCGATTCCCGTTTTCGCATGATCCCCGAAAAGCGCCCCGAGAAACTGCAACGGCGTCGTCACGACCCCTTGTGGTGTCCAGAGTGACACCGGCCCATACGTGTTCTTGAGGTTGCTCGTTACCGTACTCGCGCCGAGGTTCACCCAGCGTCCGAGCACGGAGTGACCCACGAACCCGTCGTGGCTCTTGTTGGCGTGGCCGATGACGATTGAAGCCGTCAATTCGCCGTGGATGCGACAATGTTCGCCGATGGCGCACCCCGCAATCCGGTCTGTCGTGATCAGGCAATGGCGGCCGATGAAGCACGGGCCGGTGACCCGAGTGAACGCCTGCACGCGGGAACCGGACTGCACGAGAATCGGCCCGGTCGTCGTGTCGAGGACCGCAAAGGGCTCGACTGTCACGCCGGGTTCGATGAATACAGGGTGGGGGCCAAGGATCACGGCGCCGCCCGGTTCGGGATGCCACGGCGTGAGCCCGAGGTGCGTGGCCAGCGCGGGAATGTCGCGATGCAGCAGGGTGGGGAGACTCCCCACCAGATCCCACACGCCGTCGAGCCAGATTCCGTCGATGGTGTGCACAGGCGCCGAGTGGGCCTGACTCATCATCTGGTCGGCCCCGAGCGCAAACGACGCATCGACCAACGCATGCATGGATGCCGTGTCAGGCGAAGCGGACACGCGCATCGCGGCCACGCGGCCACTCAACATGAGAATGCGCGCAGCCGCAGGGATCTCCTGGAGGAAGGGAATCGCTCGGGTGTTGACCAGCCACACGTCACCGGATGGTGCATCGTTCAGAAACGGTGGCGAATCGAATTCGTGAAATCCGTCCAGATGCGACGACGAGACGAAGGCCCAGGAGCGTGTCTGCAGCAGATGTTCCCATCGACGACGAATCAGCAACGCGCCAGCTCGCACCTCTCCTAGCGGGCGACTGGTGGCGAACGGCTCAAATGTCCGAGCGATAGCGTCGTCGTACAACAGGATCATTGGTCGCGGATATCGGAAGGCAATGCGTCAATGAGCGTCTTGAGATCGGCGGCTCGGTCTCGCGTGGTCACCATGACCAGTCCCTCACGCGCGACCACCACGAGATCCTCTACGCCATACAGCACCACCTGCACGTTTTCGGCGTGCACGACGTTGCCTGACGCTCCCAGCGCAAACGTTGGGCCGAATGCCGCGTTCCCATGCGCATCCTTGCGACGCACGCGATGTAGCGCCGCCCAGGTGCCGACGTCGTCCCATGCGAACTGCCCTGGCAGGACGAGCACTCGCGCACTGCGTTCCAACACGCCGACGTCGACAGCGACCGATTGCACCGTGGCAAAGAATGTCGCCAGATCGCCGCGGGCGGCATCAAGAGCGGGCGTGACTTCCGGCGTCAGGGCGCGCACCTCCTCGAGAAAGTCGCCGACGCGCCACGCGAAGATGCCGGAATTCCAGAGATAGCCGGCAGCGACCATTTCCGCCGCACGTTCGCGGTTCGGCTTCTCGATGAAACGTGCGACCCGGCGGAGCTCCCCCTCAACTTCGGTCCCCGGCTGGATATATCCGAAGCCTGGATCAGGGCGGGACGGGACAATGCCCACGGTCACCAAGGCCTGATGGACCGAGGCTGCGGCGGCGGCCGCATTCAGGGTTGATTGGAAGGCCGCGACGTCGCCGATGGCCCAATCGGCGTGGACGCACACCATCACGGCATCCCCGCCGCCGCGCTCGGCGATCACCGAAGCGGCCCAGGCGAGCGCTGCGCACGTCCCGGCGGGGCGCGGCTCGGCAATGACGTTGTCGGGTGGAAGGGCGGGCTCCATGGCCAGCACGGCGTCACGCAGGGCGGCGTTGGTCAGCACCAGCGTGCGCTCAGGGGGAGCGGAGCTCCACAATCGCTCCAAGGTGTCGTGGAGCATCGGCGCGTCCGTGACCAGTGGAAGCAGCTGCTTCGGACGCTCCGGTGTGGACAAAGGCCAGAATCGGGAGCCGACGCCCCCCGCCAGAACGACATTCCAACGGGTATCAGACATTCGCGGCAAAAAGGGATGAGGATCGAAGGCCGGTGCGGCCTACGCGAGCTGGGCAATCTGGGAACGATGTCGCCGCAATTCGTACAGCAGCGCCGGCAGGTTCGCCTCGGGGCGCAGCACGATAACGAGGAAGGCCTCAGAGGAGATCGCCGACAACACAACGGCGCAACGCTCGTACTCGAGCACCGACGTCGCGAAGGCACCGGATTGACAGGCCGTCCCGAGCTCGATGGCCGCGGTCACGATGGGAGGGACAATCGCGGCCAGCGCATCGGGATCATGCTTGGGGGCGCTCGCGCCATCGATCAGGAGACCATCCCGACCAACCACTACCACGGCGTCCACCCCGTCACGGCGCTGCAGGACGGTCACGAGATCTCGAAGGGTTGGCATATGTCGGAACGCTGGAGGTTCCGAGGGGTGAAGTCAAGCAACGCGCCTCGACCAAACCGCTTGCCCTGACACGAGTTGAGCGGTAACGTCCATACACGGATTCGATATGATTTTTGCCATGGGGCCTACCCTGCTTTCACGTCTCTTCAGCGCGCCCCTCAGTGCTCGGCGCGCTCTCGTTTTTTCGGTCGTGGCCGTCGCCGCAACGTTGGGGTGCAGCGACAACAGCGGCTTCCTGTCGGCGGCCACGTCACAGAACACCATTCGCGTAAACAGCGTGTGGGCGATGACCGGGACGTCCTCCGCCCTCCCGGCGTCCTACCGGTTCACGACCGAGTCGCTCGAACGGCCACAGCTGCTCACGAACGGTGCGGTCAACTTCGACGTGGCCTTCGATCTCACCGGCGACGGCAAGGTCGCCTTGTACCCCGTTCGGGTGCTCGTCCCGTTGCCGCCTGCCGGTGCACCCGTGGTCGGCCTGCTGAAGTCGACCAGCACGTTCCCCGTCTTGGAGCGTGCACCAGACAAGGGCTTTGTGGATGACTCGACGGTCGTGGTGGGTGTCGGGGAATTGGTGCTGATCCGGCTCAGCGGCGCCGGCTGCATTTACGGTGAACCCTTCTACGCCAAGCTGAGCGTGGACAGCGTGATCACCGCCGAGCGACGCATTGTCTTCCGATCGCTCATCAATCGCAATTGCGGCTATCGCGCGCTGACTGAAGGTCTCCCCAAGAACTGATTTCTGGTATGCACGACATTCGCCTGTTGCGGGACCAGCTCGATCTGCTGCGCGAGGGGATGCGCCGCCGTGGCAAGTTGGCAGAGTTTGCGCCGTTGCTGGATCGCGCCGAATCGTTGGAACGTGAGCGGCGTGCCGCCATCACGGAGCTCGAGGCGCAGCAGGCTCGGCGCAACAAAGTGACGCAGGAAGTGGCGCAGCGACGGAAGGCGGGTGAGGACGCCACCGCGCTGATCACCGAGGGCCGCGCGCTGGGCGACACCATCACGGGCCTCGAGGAGCGTCGCGCCGCGGCGGAGGCGGCCGTGCAGGCGATGCTGTATGAGCTGCCCAACATCCCCCTCGCTGAAGTGCCGGAGGGCGACGAAAGCGCGAACGCGGTGGTGGCATCGTGGGGGACCCCGCGTTCCGACGGGGCATCACTGATTCCGCATTGGGATAAGGGGGCGGCCCTCGGCATCCTTGACCTGCCGCGCGGCGCGAAGATCAGCGGGTCCGGGTTCATCGTGTATCGCGGCCTTGGTGCGCGTCTCGTGCGTGCCCTGATGAACATGATGCTCGATGTACATACGACCGAGCACGGCTACGAAGAATGCTGGGTCCCGCTCGTGGTGAATCGGGCGAGCATGACCGGCACCG
>JBDKIJ010000057.1:0-6311 GCA_039797155.1 Gemmatimonadota bacterium
GGGACTGAACGGCGCGCAGGCGCTGGCGGCACGCGCCGGGATCAGCACCACCCGCATCTACAGCATCGACACGTTTGTCAGTTCCGAATCGCCGCTGGAGTCGCCGCACTTCGCCTTTGTGCGCCTTGGTGCTGGCCCGGTGTTGCGAGCCATCGAGAATGGGAGCATTTCCCCGCCGGTGGTGCGCACACAGGTGCAGCAGGCGGCGCGGACGGCCGGCATTCCGTTGCAGATCGGCCTGACACAAGGCGGCACCGACGGCACCACATTCACGTTCTACGGGGCGCCGAACACCGGCCTGTCCTGGCCGGGACGCTACAGTCACACCCCAGCTGAAGTGTTGGATCTGCGCGATGTTGAGCGGTTGTCGCAGCTGATCGGTGCGCTGGCGAAGCGGTCGCCCCGCGACTGATCAGCGCTGCCGCACCGCCACGATGCGCTGAATGCTGCGCGCCGGCATGGTCACCAGTCCCGTGTCGGCCGGCGCGTCGGTGATGGAAACGATTTCTTCCTCGAGTGTATCGCCGCGCACGCGTAGATGGGTCACGAGAAGGATGGATCCCATTTTGAAGGCGGAAACCAAGACGTCGCCGAGCAGGTTTGCGCGCAGACGAACCCCGTCCCCTTCGTCTACGAAAAATTCCGTGGCGCCGTCCCCTCGGCAGAGTTGGTAGTCCTTTACCCCACGGACCGCGCCCCCTTCGCGGTAGGTGGTCTTCCACGGGGAACAGCGTCCAGGGACATCCGGAAGCGCCCCCAATTCGATCGTGACCTCAACCGTCGACGCGCCCGGGCGGGCGGGGAGGTTCACGAGGGTGCCTTTCCACGTTCCGGCGAGCTCCGGCGGGGACTGGGCTCCCGCCGGTCGGCCAACCAACGATCCAATCGCCAGCAGGCCCACCGCCAGCAGCACCCCGAGGGCTCGCCGGCACCTCACCCATCCGAGTTGACGGGGTAGCATTCTCTCAGTACTAAGATTATATATCATATATACGTCTCCTGGAGCTTTTCATGTCGATCCGCCCTGTCAAACGCATCGTGACCGCCAAGCCGACCATGGAGGGCGCGGGCGTTCATCTGCATCGCGCGTTCGGGTTCGGTGATACCACCGAATCCGATCCGTTCCTGCTCTTCGACGATTTCCGTGGGGACACCCCGGCGCACTACCAGAACGGGTTCCCCTGGCATCCGCACCGCGGTATCGAGACGATCACGTACGTCCTCGCGGGGAATGTCGAGCACGCCGACTCCCTCGGCAACCGCGGCCTATTGGGCGCCGGCGATGTGCAGTGGATGACCGCCGGCAGCGGCATCGTGCACCACGAAATGCCGCACGGCGATCCGGTGGGACGGATGCACGGCTTCCAGCTGTGGGCGAACCTCCCCTCGTCACTCAAGATGACGGCGCCGCGCTATCAGGACGTGCGAGCCGGGGACATCGCCGAGATCACGGATGATGATGGGACGCATGTCCGCGTGATCTGCGGGGAATTCTGGGGACGGCGCGGGCCGGTCGATGGGATCGCGGCCGAGCCGCAGTACCTCGATGTGTACGTCCCGCCCGGCGTCCGCAAGGCGCTCCCGGTCGACGCATACCGCAGCACCTTCGCCTACATTTTCGAGGGGAGCGGGACCTTCCGTCATGCGTCACCCAACCTCGGCGTGCTCACCGAACGCACCGCGGGGAACGATGACGATCTGGTCCGCGATCACTCCGGCAACCGGTCGCTGATTGTCTTCGACACGGGTGACGAAGTGGTCGTGCAGGCCGGTGACGACGGGATCCGTTTCCTGCTGATCAGCGGTGCTCCGATCAAGGAGCCCGTTGCCTGGTATGGTCCGATCGTGATGAACACGCAGGCCGAGTTGCAACAGGCGGTGCGTGAACTCCGCGAGGGGACGTTCATCAAGCACTAACGATTGCCCCCGTTCATGGTGACTTCCGACGCGCTTTCCCGCTCTCCGATTGCCCTCGCGCTGTTGCTGGCGGCCAGTGTCATCATGAATGCCTCCCCGGTCGACGCTCAAGGCGCGTCGACCGGCGCATCCTCGGCGAAGGCTCCCTCCACGAAGCCGGCACCACCCAAACGGAAGTCGTACGAGTTCACGACCTCCCTCGGCTTCTCGCAGACGCGAGGCAATGCCGAAGCGCTCGCCACGAACGTGTCGAACAAGTTCAAGTACTCGCTGGCAGGTTGGTCCGTGCAGCAGGACCTCGCGTTCTTCTACGGCAAGGCCAACGGGAAGATCAACACGAACTTCTGGAACGGCGGTCTTCGCGGCGAGCGCAACATCGCGCCGCGCATCGGCGCCTTCATGGCGGCCCGGTATGATCGCAATCAGGTGCAGGGGATCAACAACCGGTTTCAGCAGGGCTTCGGTGTCAACGTGATGGCGCTCGATGACAAGCGGAATCGGCTCACGCTCTCGATGGGCGGCTCGCTCTTCCAGCAGGAGTTGGCCCCCGGCGCGACGGCCAGGATCCCACGCGCATTTCCCGCCGCACGGGCCGCCATGGATTATCGGCGGCGGTTGACCGAACTGGCCTACATCCAGCAGAGCGCGGAGTACCTGCCGGCCGTGAGCGATGCCTCCTCGCAATTCTTCGTGAATGCGGAAAGCAACGTCGTGGCACCGCTCTCCAAGAGCGTCGGCCTCAAAATGGGGTATGTGATTCGTTACAACTCCGAACCGCCGGTCCGCAATCAGGTGCAGCTGCGCACCACCGACACCTTCTTCTCATCCGGACTCACCGTCACGTTCTGACGGCTGATGGGATCTTCCCGCGCGCGGCATTCGTAGAGTAGCGGATCCGCTTCGGATCGCCTGTCGCTTCATCCGGTCCGTCCATGCTGCGCGTCACCGACCACGGCCTCTACTGCGAAGCCGGCGATTTCTACATCGATCCTTGGCGTCCCGTCGATCGGGCGGTGGTCACGCACGCCCATGGCGATCATCTGACGTGGGGATGCGCGGCCTATCTGGTCGCATCGGATGGGGCATCGGTTGCGCGAGAGCGACTGGGGAACTGGGCGACCGGCCTCGATCATCAGCCGTATGGCGCGACCCGCGTCATCAATGGCGTCCGGCTTTCGTTCCATCCGGCCGGTCATATCCTCGGCTCGGCACAGGTACGCGTCGAGCATCGCGGGGAGGTCTGGGTCGTCTCGGGTGACTACAAGACGGATCCCGATCCCACCTGTGCGCCGTGGGAGCCGGTGCGCTGCAATACGTTCATTACGGAAAGCACCTTCGGGTTGCCGATTTACCAGTGGCCCTCACCATCCGCGAGCGCGGCGCAGATCAATGCATGGTGGGCCCGCAATGCGGCAGATGGCGTGGTTTCCGTTCTGTGTGGCTATGCGCTCGGCAAGGCGCAGCGCCTGCTGGCGATGCTTGATCCATCGATCGGTCCGATCTTCACGCACGGCGCGGTGGAGCGCATGACGACGCTGTATCGCGAGGCGGGGATTGCGCTGCCACCCACACGGACTGTGCCGCTTGGAGACAAGGCGGATCGCACCGCCTTTCATGGCGCCCTGGTGCTGGCGCCACCGGCCGTGACCGGGACGTCGTGGCTCCGACGATTCGGTGAGTCGCGCGTGGCCTTTGCCAGTGGATGGATGCGCGTGCGTGGCGCGCGTCGCCGGCGTGGCGTCGACATGGGATTCGTGGTTTCCGACCATGTCGATTGGCCGCAGCTGCTTGATGCCATCGATGCGACCGGTGCAGCGCGCGTATGGGTCACGCACGGCTTCACCGGCGCCGTCTCACGATGGCTCGAGGCGCGCGGCCTCGAAACGCGGGCGATCGCCACGCGATGGGACGGCGAGCAGGAAGAGGCGGCGGTCGAATGAAGCAGTTCGCAGCGCTGTATGACGCCATCGACGCGACGACCTCGACCACCGGGAAAGTGGCGGCGCTCACCGCATATTTTCGCGACGCGCCGCCAGCCGATGCGGCGTGGGCGCTGGCATTTCTTCTGGGGCGACGACCGAAGCGTCTGGTAAAATCCCCTGATCTCCGCCGTTGGGCTGCCGAATGTGCAGGGGTTCCCGAGTGGCTATTCGAGGAGTGCTATGCGCAGGCGGGCGACCTCGCCGAAACCATTGCACTGCTCGTACCGGAACCACGCGCATCCATCGATCGCCCGCTGGCGGCCTGCGTCGAGGAGGATCTCCTCCCGCTTGGTGGGCTACCAGCCGATGCCCAACGTGAGCGTCTCATTGCCCGCTGGATGCAGCTCGGGGGTACCGCGCGTTTCGTCTTCAACAAGCTGTTGACCGGCGGCTTTCGCGTTGGGGTATCCGATGGGCTCGTGGTGCGTGCTCTGGCCACATACGCCGATGTCCCCAAGGATGTCATCGCACATCGCCTGATGGGCACATGGGAGCCGTCTGCGGAGTGGTTCACGACACTCGTACGGCAGGAGTCGAGCGCGAGCGATTGGAGCCGGCCCTACCCATTCTTTCTGGCATATCCACTCGATCAGGCGCCCGATGCCTTGGGCGATCTCGCGGCCTGGCAGTGCGAATGGAAATGGGATGGCATCCGTGCGCAGCTGGTGCGCCGGCAAGGGGCGACGATGGTGTGGAGCCGTGGCGAGGAGTTGTTGGCCGGACGGTTTCCGGAGCTCGAGGCGACCGCCGCGTTGATTCCCGATGGAACCGTACTCGATGGAGAAATTCTGGGATGGCGTGCGGGAAAACCGCTGCCGTTCACCGAGCTGCAAAAGCGGATCAATCGGCGAACGGTCGGACGCAAGCTGCTACAGGATGTTCCCTGCCATCTGCTTGTTTATGACTGCCTCGAGTTCGAAGGGCGTGATGTGCGGAGCGAGCCGCTGCAGCTTCGCCGGAGCTATCTCGAGTCACTGATCCGGACCCTGCCGACCGCCAGTCCGATTGCGGCGTCACCGATCGTGGTGGCCGACTCCTGGGATGCACTCGCTGACCTCCGTGAGCAGTCGCGTGAGGCGTGTGCCGAAGGATTGATGCTCAAACGTCGTGACTCGGGATATGGCGTTGGACGACGCGGGTCCGATTGGTGGAAGTGGAAAGTCTCGCCACTGACGGTTGATGCCGTGCTTGTGTACGCGCAGGCAGGTCATGGCCGTCGTGCGGGGCTGTATACCGACTACACCTTTGCCCTGTGGGACGGTGATGCACTGGTACCATTCGCCAAGGCCTACAGCGGATTGACCGACGCGGAAATCCGGAAGGTCGATCAATTCATCCGGCGCCACACCGTCGAGAAGTTCGGACCGGTGCGGACGGTCGCGCCGGAACTGGTCTTTGAACTCGCCTTCGAAGGGATTCAGCGGAGTACGCGACACAAGAGTGGTGTGGCCGTACGCTTTCCGCGCATTGTGCGTTGGCGGACCGATAAGCCGGCTCGCGAAGCGGATACGCTCGCGAGTGTGCAGGCCTTGCTACCGTCGGCCACATGATCACCCCACGGAAGCGTTCCGTATCCGGGGCGGCGCGCCTCGAACGGTGGTTCACCGATCGAGGCTGGTCTCCCTTTCCCTTTCAGCGTGACGTTTGGGCGGCATATCAGCGTGGCGAGTCGGGGCTGATTCATGCCGCGACCGGTACCGGCAAGACCTACGCGGCGTGGCTGGGTCCAGTCCTCGAAGCGCTTGAGGCGGGCGATTCCCCGCGTTCGCCTGTTGAACGCCATAATGCTGATTCGCTGCGGGTCCTCTGGATCACGCCATTGCGTGCACTGGCGGCCGATACCATGCAGGCGTTGCAGGCACCCATTGCCGATCTGGGACTCCCGTGGACCGTCGAAGCCCGCACGGGGGATACCTCGGCGGCGCAGCGGGCCAAGCAGCGTGATCGCTTGCCGACCGCTCTGGTGACGACACCGGAATCACTCGCGTTGCTGCTATGCCGTGCCGATAGCGCCGCCATATTCCGTGACCTTCGCTGTGTTGTGGTGGATGAGTGGCATGAGCTGATGGCGACCAAACGTGGCGTCCAGGTTGAGCTCTGTCTGGCGCGATTGCGCCAGCGCTGTCCCGCACTGCGCGTATGGGGCGTGTCTGCGACCTTGGGCAATCTGCAAACGGCCGCCGATACCTTGATGGGGATGGATTCATCAGGGGTCCCACGTCCGGCTTGCCTGATTCAGGGCGTCGTCCCGAAGGCGGTCGAGATTGAATCGCTGATCCCGGAATCGATGGATCGGTTTCCGTGGGCCGGTCATCTCAATACCAAGTTGCTCCCTGAGGTGCTTCGTCGGCTGGAGACGGCATCGAGCGCGATCGTGTTCACGAATACGCGGTCGCAGTGCGAGATCTGGTT
>JBDKIJ010000058.1:0-5443 GCA_039797155.1 Gemmatimonadota bacterium
GAGCACGAAGCTGCGATACCGCCGTTCAAACGCCGCCTCGATGACCGGCTCCGCGCGCGGTCGCACCCGCACCACGGCCGAGTCGACCGCGGGCGGTGGCATGAACGCGCCTGGTGGAACCTTGCGCACCAAATCGACGGTGGTCACGGCCTGCAAGTTCACACTCAGCGCACCGTAGATCTTATCCCCAGGAGGCGCCGCCATGCGCTCGGCCACTTCCTTCTGCACGAGGTACACCGCCACATCGGGACGAGGATGGGCGAGGGCATGGAAGATGATGGGCGTGGTGATGTAGTACGGTACATTCCCGGCCAACACATAGGGCCCGCCCGCGACGGCACCGAGGTCGGTGTCGAGCACATCCCCTTCGACGATCGTGACGTGCGGCCGATCGGCGTACCGGTGACGGAGGTGCTGGACGAGATCCCGATCCACCTCGATCGCGACCACGCGCGCGGCCTTCTCGACCAGACGATCCGTGAGCGCTCCACGGCCGGGCCCGATTTCCACCACAGTCCGTCCAGTGAGATCACCCAACGCGGTCACAATGCTGTCGAGGACTCCGGTATCGCGAAGGAAATGTTGCCCGAACCGTTTGCGCGGCGCGGGAAGTGCTCCCTCGCGTTGGCCAGTGCGGCCGCCGTCACGGCGTGAGGGGCGCGAAGGCGTCACGGCGCCGCCTGTATATCGACGCGTTGCGCCGCGTCATGCGATGCATATACCGGAAACATCGCGTCGAGATGCGTCAGGTCGAACAGGCTGGTCAAGGCCGGATCAAGCCCGACAAGACGGAGATCTCCGCCAAGGGCACGCAAGCGATGGCAGAGCGTGGCCAGCATACCCATCGCTCCCATGTCGATATGGCCTGCGCGTGCGAGGTCGAGCACGACCACGCGTCGCCCATCATCGACGGCGGCGTTCACGGCCCCCGCAAGCGCGGACCGATCCATCACCGTCAGGGGGCCGTCGACCCGGACCGTACACACCGGACCGCTCGAGTCCTGCGTCAACGTCATGTTCGATCTGGTCGTCAGGGGGCTCATGCGGCGTCATCGACCTGCAGCGCCGTGATGGCCGCCACGTGCACAATGTCGTCGACGGCGGCCCCACGCGACAGGTCGCTGCAGGGACGCGCAAGCCCCTGAATGATCGGCCCGATCGCTGCGGCATGTGCCAAACGCTGCACCAGCTTGTACGCGATGTTGCCGGCATCAAGCGAGGGAAATACCAGCACGTTGGCATGCCCCGCGACCGGGTCGGTCGGCACCTTCCGATGCGCAATCTCGGGAATCAGCGCCGCATCCGCCTGAATTTCTCCGGTCACCTCGAGCGAGGGAGCCAGCATGCGGAGACGCTGGACCGCCTCGCGAACACGCACCACGCTGGGCGACTCGGCACTCCCCCCGGAACTGAAGGACAGGAACGCCACCCGCGGCACGTCACCCACGATACGCGTCCGATCCTGCGCGGCCGCCAAGGCAATATCCGCGAGCTGATCAACGGTGGGTTCTGGCACGACGGCACAGTCGGTGAACGTCAGAACATCCGCCGACGAACCGCGGAACGGCGGGATGACCATGTAAAAGGCTGACGAGACGGTCCGCACCGTCGTTGCCGTCCCGACGGTCCAGAGGGCTGCACGCAAGACGGCCGCGGTGGTGTGAACCGCCCCGGCGACACACCCATCGGCATCGCCGAGGGCGACCAGCGCATCGGCGAAATAGAGCGGATCCTGCGCCAGACGCACGGCTTCTTCCTCCGTCAATCCCCTGGCGCCACGACGCGCCATGAGATGCGCCACCACGCGCTCGTGCCGTGGATCCGTCAGCGGATCGATGGCCTGAATGCCGATCGGAATGACGCCAGTCGGCGCATCACTGCGACGGACGATGACCGGGCGGACAGACCCGCGACGATGCAGCCCGATGGCAGCCTCGATC
This sequence comes from Gemmatimonadota bacterium, assembly GCA_039797155.1. Lineage (GTDB taxonomy): Bacteria > Gemmatimonadota > Gemmatimonadetes > Gemmatimonadales > Gemmatimonadaceae > Gemmatimonas. The sequence goes on from JBDKIJ010000058.1 coordinate 1,941, forward strand.
ACGCGGGCGTCGGTGGCCTCGGGGAAGAGCAAGGTGCGCGGACGCTGGGCGGCCCGTTCGTGCAATCCCTCGAGAAAGCGTGCGCCTGCGTCAGCCATGCGCGCGACGCAGCGCGTCGTAGCGCGCGCGCAAGGCGTCGCCGACAATCGGGTGGACCAGACCGCTCACGTCACCCGCGAAGCGCGCCACCTCGCGCACCATGCTCGAACTGATATACGTGGTGTCGAGTGATGGCGTCATGAACACGGTCTCCAGCTCGGGACGCAGGTGGCGATTCATGAGGGCAATCTGGAATTCGTACTCGAAGTCGCTGATGGCGCGGAGCCCCCGGACGTTGATCTGCGCACCAACCTCGGTGGCGAAGTCGACCAGCAGGCCCCCGAAGGAGCGCACCTCGATGCGCGGATTGTCCCCCACCACACTTCGAATGAACCCCATCCGCTCTTCGACGGTGAACAACGGTTGCTTGTTCACATTGTGCGCCACGGCCACCACGAGCCGATCCGCAAACCCCAGGATGCGGCTGATGAGATCGGCATGCCCGTTCGTGATGGGGTCAAAAGACCCGGCATACAGGGCGACCAGCGGGGTGCTTCGGATGGGGGCGGGCGAGACGGTCACGGATCGGCTCGAAAGAAGGTCAGCGCGGACGTGCCGTATCGACGGGTTTCGCCGAAGCTGGGCATGACCACTGCAGACGAATGTTCAATGGCGAACACGGCCGCGAAAGGGACGGCGAGCCACTGTTCAGCCAGTTGGTGTGCGGTCTCCGCTGCGTAGGGTGGGTCGGCAAAGGCCACGTCATAGGCACCGGCTGGGAGCCGCTGGACGAAACGCACGGCATCATCACGAAGGATTCGGGCTCCATCATGACCGCCGAGCGCCGCCAAATTGCGCTCGATCACCGCAAGCACTCGAGGCGATTGCTCCACGAAATCGCAGGTGGCGGCGCCGCGCGACAAACTCTCGAGCCCCAACGCCCCGCTTCCGGCACACAGATCGAGGACACGAGCGTCTGGCAGATCCCCATGCACGATGCTCATCCACGCTTCGCGCACGCGATCCCCGGTTGGTCGCACCGCCTCTCCAGGCAGCGTGTCGATGCGCCGCCCCTTCCATCGCCCGGCGATAATCCGCATTCAGCCTCCGGTCCGGAAATCCGCGAGTTTGAGCTGCAGACGGGACACCCCACGGTATTCGTCACGATCCAGGCGAAACGCGAGCTCGACCGGTTGGCTTACGTCGAGCTCGGAGAGCCGCGACGCCATGCCCCACCCGATCCCGTCGAGTGTGGTGCGTTCCCCCTCGATCTGCAGCTTGAGGCCGTCCGTACCAACGCGCTTGGGGGGCGCCGCCAACCGGACCGCCTGGGCATGAAAAACCGGCGCAGGGTTTCCGATCCCGAACGGCTCGAAGTGGCGAATCAGACGCTCGAGCTCCTCACCGACCGCAGCAATCGGCACCTGCAGATCGACGCGCACCTCCGGCACCAAATCCTCGGCACTGAGCCGATCGCGCGCGACCGCATCGAAGCGCTCGCGAAATGCCGGAATCTGCGCGGCGTCCATCGTCAGCCCAGCAGCGGCGCGATGCCCACCGAAGCGTTGAAAGAGATCGGCACAGGCGCCGAGCGCTCCATGGAGATCGAACGCACCGATGGAACGCCCCGATCCTTTACCGATGCCGGCGTCCACCGCGACCAGCACCGCAGGACGCGCGGTTTGCTCGACGATGCGCGACGCCACGATCCCGATCACCCCGGCATGCCAGCCTTCCTGCGCCAGGACCAATCCGACGCGATCACGCATCGCGGGCGCTTCCACTTGCCTCATCGCGTCATCGAGTACGCGCCGATCGAGATCCTGACGCGCCTGATTCAACTCCTCCAGTTCACGCGCCACGGCATTGGCGTCATCCTCGCGCTCGGCCAACAGCAAGCGAAGTCCAAGCTTGGCATCCGCGATGCGTCCCGCGGCGTTGAGACGAGGTGCGAGCACGAATCCGACTCGACCCGCCGTCAACGGTTTCCCCTCAAGCCCCGACGAACGCATCAGCGCCCGAAGTCCCGGATGCTCGGTCTCCGCCAGGAGTTTCAGGCCATATCGCACCATGACCCGATTCTCGCCACGCAACGGTGCCACATCCGCAATCGTTGCCAGCGCGACCAGATCGAGTTGCCGATGCGCCAGCGCCGGCGAGTGCCCCAGCGCTTCACAGAGCGCCACCGCCAACTTGTAGGCCACCCCCACCGCGGCGAGATCCTTGTCAGGCGACGTACAGGCCGGATGTCGTGGATTGCAGATCGCGTAGGCCGGCGGTACTCCGTGACCAGGCAAGTGATGATCGGTGATGATCACATCGACGCCGGATGCCGACAGTGTTTGCACCGCGTCATGGGCACTGGTGCCACAATCACAGGTGATCACGAGCGTCGCCCCAACACGCTGCGCCGCTTCGACCCCGGCGGCACCAAGATCGTACCCGTCCGTCAACCGATTCGGGACAAAGGCATGCACTCGCTGAGCTCCAAGCCCGCGCAACACCCGAACCATGAGTGCCGTCGATGCCATGCCATCCACGTCATAGTCGCCGTGAACAAAGATCACTTCCTGACGGCGAACGGCCTCGGCGATGCGATCGACGGCGCGAGGGACATCGTGGAGCAGCGCTGGCGCCGTCAGCTGTTCCAGGCGCGGGCGCAGGAACTGCTTCGCAGCCTCTGTGTCGCCGAAACCGCGCGCGACCAGCAATCGACAGACGGGTTCCGGGAGCAGGAGCTCCGCGCGCAGGCGCTGCACTGCGTCCACGGACGGCGCAGCCGCCGGCACCCAGCGCGCAGCAGCGCGCAGCGGGCGAAGACCGGAGGAGGCAGAGGAATCAGAGGAGACGTGACGGCCAGACACATTCGCAATCTACGGATCACCACACGCCATCGGCACCCAAACCGACGCCGCGCGTGCTCCGAAAACGCTGGCTCAGGATGCCGTCGCGGTCGGAGTCGCGGCCTCGCGATGATACAGCAACACGCCGCACCCCTCGCAGGGCTCAATCGCCCCACCAGTCACGAATGCCGGACGTCGCTGGAGCGGAATGGCCGTATCGCACGCTCCGCAGGTGAAATTCGGGTTCAGTGCATACAGCACCGTCTCACGTCGACGCGTGCTTACCCGGTCATAGAGCGACAACAGGGTCCGATCGACCTGCGCGGCATGCGCTGCGCGCTCCGCCTGAATGACCTGCAGTTCAGCCTCCAGCGCCGCGATCTCGGCCCCCGTCTGCGTGCGCGCCTCGGCGCAGGCCGTCTCAGCCTCGCGCAATGACGCGTCATGCGCGGTGAGTGCCGAACGCAGATCCTGCGCGCGCCGCGTGCTGGCTGCCACATCACTCTCGAGCTCCGCCACGGCACGGCGACCCGCCTCGACCTGCTCAGCGGCCGCCGTTGCATCCGCAATCTTCACGGCCTCGCCGAGCCGCTCCGTCCAATGGTCCAGATGCCGCCGGCG
>JBDKIJ010000059.1:0-7246 GCA_039797155.1 Gemmatimonadota bacterium
ACGGCATCGAGCAGCGAGAACAGCCCCACCAGGAACAGGGTCCCCGCGTCTCGACCGCTGCCATGCAGCTGCTCGAGGAAGCGGCCGCGCTCGACGGCCTGACGGACCAGCTCGTGGTCCACGGCCGTGCTGCCGTGACGCGCCGCCGCCACAGCCACGGCCAGCCACCGCAGAAACGCCGCGCGGCCAATCAGGCGCAGCGCCTGACCGATGGAGGCCACCCCGCGTCCGCCGATCGCGGCGGAGTTCACGAGCCGCAGCAGCTGGAAGGTGAGGACCGGGTCCGTCGAGATGACGTCCTCGAGTTCCGGATCCGTCACGCTCGCATCGCGCGCGAGCGACATGAGGCGAAGCGCCGCGATCGTGTTCTGTGGCACATCGGCCGAGGGGAGCGGTTCCGGCCGGCTGAAGAAGGTGCCCTGAAAGGCATCAAACCCCTGCTGCAGCGCGGCCTCGTACTGCTGGAGACTCTCAACCTGCGCGGCCATGCGCTTCGGAGCGGACGTCCCTGCCGCCTGCGTAATCCGGTCGCTGATGGCCGTGATGATCGCCACGTCGCCGCTGCGCGCGTCGACGCGCACCCAGGTCGTCCGCGGGAGGAGCGCCTCGACCTGCGTCGGCTGCGCGCCCACCAGTTCAAGGGCCAGTGCGGCACCGGCCGCACGCAACCGGTCGATCGCGTGCTGGACCTCATCGTCCACCTCGAGATCGGGCGGGAGCATGATGATGACCGATCCCGGCGCCGCCATGAGGAACACATCGGCGAGCAGCTGATCGCGCGTCGCCGCCACGAACGCCGGCAGCTGGTTACGGACGAGATCGAACGATCCGCTGAGCAGGCTCTGGGCGAAGGCGTTACGGCCATCGTCCACGTCGTTGTACCGGATTTCGTACCCGATCAGGGCACCCGAGGAGCCGAAGACGGGCTGACGGACAAGAAGCGAGTCGGACATGACAACCAGCGTAGTGCAAGGGGTGGCGCGGACGGCATCGTCCCAGCGAATCTAGAGACGATTGAAAGCTAGCACGGGGCACGAATCCGCTGGTGCGCCCTGCCGCGGCACCCCTGCCGCCCCGTACGTCCCATCTCCCCTGTTCATGAGCCTTGCGACCCTGGACGGTACGCTGCACCGCGGATGCGGTGGTCGGTACGCCCTCCAAACGGAACACGTCACCATGCGGCTCTCGGGCATGGCAGCCGACGTCACTCGGGAATTTTTCCGCTGCGAGAAATGCGGTCATGAGCAACGGACGATCGATCAGCGGGATGCCGCCGAGAAGGCGGCGACCGAGCGGATTCGCGCCGAGCATGACCTGCTGCTTCCCAAGCAGATCCGGCAGCTGCGGGAGTCGCTGGGGCTGACGGTCCCGCAGTTCGCCGAGCTGATCTACGGGACGCCGAAGGGGATCGTCGAAGGCTGGGAGAAGGGGAAGTATCTCCAGAATCGCGAGGCGGATGCGTTGATTCGCAGTTTGACGGATCGGGAGACGCTCGAGCGACGAGCCGCGAAGGCGGGGGTGACGCTCCCGGCGATCGAGGGCGTAGCGGTGGCCGCGGCGGATGGTGAACCTGCCGGCGCGGCCTGAGTGAGCGCGTCGGGGACGGTGCCCCTGATCACGACCCGCGCGCTGACGCGGCGGTTTGGGGCCGTCACCGCTCTTGATGCGCTGATGGTCACGGTGCCCGTCGGCATCACGGGGCTCGTCGGCGCGAATGGCGCCGGCAAGAGCACCTTCGTCAAAATTCTCCTCGGCCTGGTGGCGCCCTCTGACGGTGAAGCCGCCGTGCTGGGGCACGATGTGGTGCGCGACAGTCAGGCGATTCGTGCGCTCGTCGGCTACATGCCCGAGCATGATTGTCTCCCACCGGAAATGAGCGCCGCGGAATTTGTCGGATTTCTGGCGCGGTGCAGTGGCTTGCCGGCGACCGCGGCGCGCGAGCGGGCGGCCGATGTCCTACGCCACGTCGGATTGTATGAGGAGCGGTATCGTCCGATGGGCGGCTATTCGACGGGGATGGCGCAGCGCGTAAAACTCGCACAAGCGCTCGTACATGACCCGCGTCTCCTGATCCTCGACGAACCGACCAACGGGCTCGATCCGGCCGGCCGCGACGAGATGCTTGCGCTCATTTCCCGTACGGGGCATGAGTTCGGGATCTCGGTGCTGGTCTCGTCCCACCTCCTCGGAGAGCTGGAACGGATCTGCGCGCACGTCGTGCTGATCGATGGTGGACGGTTGGTGCGCGCCGATGCCGTGGGGACGCTCACGCGCGAAACCGGCACGTTGATCATCGAGATCGATGGCCCGCGCGACCAGTTCATCGACGCGCTCGGTGCGCGCGGGATCCGTGTGAGCGATACGGGGCATGGGCGTGCCGAGCGGATCCTCGTCGAGATTCCGGAGACGGCGACAACTGCTGACGTGGACACCGTGCTGGATGGAATTCGCGATGCCGCGGTGGTCACGAACGCCGGCCTGCTGCGGCTCGAGCGCCGCCGCGGACAACTCGAGGATCTGTTCGCCGCATGAGCGCGCCCGCGATTCACGATCTGGGCTATCGCCGCTATGAGGGCGCGCGTCATGGCGCGCGTGAAGCGTGGCGGGCCCTGTTCTGGCAGGGATTTCGCGCGATGTGGGGGCTTGGCCGTCCGTTCAAGGCCAAGGCCATTCCGGTGTTCGTGGCGGTCGTGACGACGCTGCCGGTACTGGCCAGCCTGACGGCGTCCTCCGTGTCCGGCGGGCAGTTGCCCATCCGGTACGGGATGCTGGTGAGCGGGCAACTGGTGCTGTTCATCCTGTTTGCCGCTGCACAGGCGCCAGAAGTGGTAAGTCGCGACCAGCAGCATCGCGTGTTGCCGCTGATCCTCACGCGCGACGTCACGCGTCTGCAGTATGCGACGGCGCGCCTCGCGGCCGTATGGTTCGCGACGTTCACCCTGTGTCTGGCGCCACTGCTGTTGGCGTACGTCGGCGAAATCGGCATCGCGAAGAATCCCGCCGTGGCGTTCAAGACCATGGGATCGCGCATCGGCCCGGTGCTGCTTTATGCCACGATCACGTCATGGCTCTTCGCCACCGTTGGCGCGGCGCTGGCGAGCCTGTCGGCACGTCGCGCGTATGCAACCGCCAGCGTGATCGGGCTCTTTCTCGTGGTGGGGGCTATCACGACGGGGCTCGATCAGATGGCGGGGCTGTCGGATACGGTGACCGTCCTGCTCGATCCGCTGCGGACGCTGCGGACACTCGCGATGGTGCTGTTCGGGGAGACCACGCGTGCGATGGAACTCACGCCGCCGCCGCCCGTCGGGGTGCTGCTCGCCATGCTCGTGGTCATCGGGAGCGCGGCCAGTGCGCTCCTGCTGTGGCGTCTTCGCCGGCTCCGCGTGTAATGACGCATGAAATGACGCGTGTAATGACGGCCCCGATCAGCTTCGAGCACGTTTCCGTCTGGTATGGTGATGTCGTGGCGGTGAACGACATCACCTGTCACGTCGACGCGGGGATCACGGGGTTGCTCGGCCCCAACGGCGCGGGCAAGACCACGCTGCTGCAGTTGGCGGCCGGGTTGCTCCCCCCCTCGAGTGGGCGCGTGCAGCTCTTTGGCGAATCGCCGGTGGCGCGCCCCGAGATCTTCCGCCACGTCGCGTTGGTGCCGGAGCGCGAGGCGTTGCCCGGCATGCTGACGCCACGGGAGTTCGTCGAGGCGCGTGCGACTTTGCTTGGGCTTCGCGATGTACGCGGCGCGGCCCGCGCGGCGCTCGAGCAGGTGGAACTGGATACGGTCGCGACCCGTCGCATCGACGGCTTCTCCAAGGGGATGCGGCAACGCACGAAGTTGGCGGCGGCGCTCGTGCACGGACCGCGTGTGGTCCTGCTTGACGAGCCGTTCAATGGCCTCGACCCGCGGCAACGGTTGCACATGATGCGACTGCTCGAAGCCCGCGCCGCGGCAGGGACCGCCGTGTTGTTGTCGTCTCACATTCTCGAGGAGATCGAGGAGGTGGCGGCCCAGATCCTCGTCGTGCTGGCCGGACGATTGGCCGCGAGTGGCGACTACCGCGCGTTACGGCGCCTGATGTCCGATCGCCCGCACACCGTATTCGTGCGCGCGTCGGCACCGCGCCAGCTGGCGGCCGCGCTCATGCAATCCGACACGGTGCTCGGTGTCGAGATCGATGAGGCCGGGATCCGCATCCGCACAACGGATTTCAGTGCGCTCTCGCGCATGCTCGTGCGCGCGGCGCACCACGGCGGCATCACGCTGCACGAAGTCCAGCCGACCGACGAATCGCTCGAGCACGTCTTCGCGTATCTGGTGGAGCGATGACGGTGCCCCCGACCTCCCACATGACTGCCGCGAGCCCGCCGGCATCCGGGCCCATTTCGTATGCGGCGACCGCACGGGTCCTCATGCGATTGGCGTGGGCGCGGACGTTCACGCCGATGGTGCTGCTGGGATGTATCGGTCTGGCGCTGTTGCCGATGGTGTTTGCCCTCGTGTTCGCTGCGCGGGGCAGTCTCTCCGGCGATCCGGTCGAATTTCTCGTGATGCGCTACGATCAGCTCGTCGCGGGGCTCGCCACCCCACTGATCGCGCTCCTCGTCGGTACGAGCGCCTTCAGTGCGGAATCCGATGACGGCACGCTCGTGTATCTCGTCACGACAACGACGCCACGCTGGTGGATCGTCGCGTCACGCGTGACCTTTGCCTCGCTGCTGACCGGATGCGTCTCGGCGCTCGCGGTGTGGGGCACGGGGGCCATCGCGGCGAATGGCAGTGACCCCGAGCACGTGACGTCCGCTTTCACGCTGGCGGTATTCTTTGGCGGGGCCACCTATGCCGCGCTCTTCACGTTGCTGGCGCTCGTCACCCGCCGCGCGCTCGTGACCGGACTCGTCTACGTGCTGTTCTGGGAAGCCACCCTCAGCAGCACGTTTCCCGCGTTGCACTATCTCAGTGTGCGCTACTGGATGCTGAGCGTGGCGGCCCGCTTCACCGACGCGAGTGGTGCTACCTTGGACGACGGCCCGAGTCTCGGCTTTTCTGTGGCCGCCAGCATCGTGCTGCTCCTCGCGACGGTTGTCATTGGTGGACGGCGGCTGGATCGGCCGCGCGTCACGCGACTGGGGACCTGAGTCGCGTTCAACCTCGTCTAGCGACGATGCATGGCCGCGCGTAGCTCGAGATCGGGGAGAACCCGACGGAGTACGCCATCGATCAGCGCCAAACGCGCGGCCGCGTGCCGCTCGGCAAGGAGCTGATAGCGCGTCTCGAAATCCAGATCGATCATGGCACCGATGTTCCACGCCAGTTGGACCGGATCATCCGGCAGTGGTGGTGGCGGGGCCGCATCGTCATTGAGCGTGTGCACCGCCTTCACGATCCGACGGAAGTTCGCGGCCACGTCATCGGCCAAGACGGCGAGTGCCACGGCGTTGTCCGATGGGAGATCGTCCACCGTCGTGACCTGCGCCACGCGATAGGGCGCGGCGTCGTCCACATAGGCGTCGAGCGCAACGCGCGCGATACCGCGCACGAGAATGTTGGAGCGCCCATCGGGGAGCATCTCGACATCCGTCACTTCGGCGATGCAGCCATGGCGTCCGGACGGGATGGCGTGCTCGGGGACACCAGGCACAGTGCACAGCAGTCCGAATTGCGAATTGCCGGCGCGGATGTCGGTCAGCAGTTGCCGGTAGCGCGGTTCGAAGAGGTGCAACGGCAACGTGGTGCCCGGGAGGAGCACCACGTTGAGAGGAAAGACCGGAAGCTGCCGCGTCGCCATTACTTGAAGATGGCGATACGCTCCACCGGATGGCGATGGGAGGGGAAGCCCGAATCGGTCCCGCGACCGATCGCGACGAGTGCCGTCACGGTGGCCGAGGCGGGGATCCCGAGCAGCGTCTTCACCTGATCAGCCTGGAAGCCGAGCATCGGTGACGTGTCGAAGCCTTCGGACTTGGCCAGCAGCAGGAGATAGCCGAGGGCGATGTTCGCCTGCGCGTTCCCCCACGTGTTCCGGTTCTCCGGCGCCATGCCGCCAAAGGTGTTCCGCAGCATGCCGAGGGTCCCTTCACGCTTCTCGGCGTCGAGTCCCGGGTGCACGATTTTTTCGAGATTGGCCATGACATCGTCCATGTCGCTGTACATGGCGATCACGGCCGGCGCGTTGCTGACCTGCGGCTGATTGTAGGCGGCCGCCCGCAGTTGGTCCTTGAGCGCCTGATCGCGTACGACGATGAAGCGCCACGGCTGGACGTTGTACGCCGACGGGGCGCGGCCGGTCAGTTCGAGGAGGGAGCGGATCTCGTCGTCGGTCACCGGCGTCGCGTTATAGGCGCGGACGGAACGACGGGCGACAGCGGCCTCAGCGGCCGTCAGAGCGGTATCGGAGCCGGCGACCGCAGAGGCGCCAGAGGGTGCAGTAGTCATAAAAGAAAAATATCTTTGTAGTGAGATAAATCAAGGGGTGGGGATGGTTCCTCGGGGGTGATCGCGTTGCTTTCACCCCCGGCGCCAAGTAGCTTGCACCCCCTGACATCAGGCGCCGTAGCCAAGTGGTAAGGCAGGAGACTGCAAATCTCTCATTCGTCGGTTCGATTCCGACCGGCGCCTCTCACCGGACCGCTGCACCCCGGACAAAAACAGATCGCGGAGATCGGCTGATGCCGGTCTCCGCGATTGGTCTAATGGGGTGAGGAGCTATCGGGTTTCCATCGGAATCCCCGCGCTATCGGGGGGCTGGTCCGGCGCCCGAAGCAACGGTGGCCCGCGGCGTTCCGGCTGCCGCGGCTTCGCCTGACGGGCGGGCGTCGGTGCCGTGTCACCGCGACCTGCCGGCCGTTCGGGCTCCGTTACGAATCCCGGATCGCGGCGGGGATCCCGGCGTGGATCGTAGCCTCGGCGGTCATTCGCCCGCGGGTCGGTGCGGGGATCGTCGCGTCGATCGTCGCGCGGATGGCCGCGTAGTTCGTCATAACGGGGGTCGTACCTACCGTCCCGATCGTCACGACGATCCCATCGCGGATCGTACCCGCGTCGGTCATCCCATCGCGGATCCCACACGGGTGCCCGGCGCCCAGAGCCGCGCGCGTCGCGATCCCAGTACACCGTGAGCCGGTATCCATCCGCGCCGCCGCGCGGATCGAGGATGCGAATGAGCGCGGTATAGCCGTTCCACGCATTCGGCTGCTCAATCACGTCCACATAGCCACGGCCGTCGTCGACGCGCACGAGGACGAG
>JBDKIJ010000060.1:0-11872 GCA_039797155.1 Gemmatimonadota bacterium
GCCGGTGTCGTCGGCGACGGGCTTCCAGAACAAGTGGATGAACGCCGGTTCGCTCGAGGGGAAGACGCACGAAGTGCTCATTGGCGCGGTCCTCGCGTCCAAGAAGGATTTTCTCTGGCGCGTGAACATCGCCGGCGATCGTACGCGGCAGACAGTACGGAGCCTCGCGGTCCCGCCGTTCCTGGTCGGACCGGTGGCAAACACCACGATCTTCCGGCTGGCGCCGGGTGAACCGTTCGGCGTGGTATACGGCGGTCGCTGGGTTCAGACGGCCGAACAGCTGAATGAGATGATCGGTCGCAAGCAGTTGGCCGGCACGGCGGCGGACTACGTCGTCAACGAGGAAGGCTACTATGTCCCGAAGTCGGCGTGGCGGACGATCAACGAGAAGCCGATCAAGTATCGGAACGCCGATGGAAGCGATCTCTTCCAGATCGCGGATGTCAACCCGGACTTCAACCTGAATTTCAACACCCAGATCAACTGGAAGGGCTTCGCCGTCACCGGCGTGATCAACTGGGTGCAGGGCGGGCAGATCTACAACTACACGCGGCAGTGGCCCTTCTTCGACCAGCGTGACCCGGTGTACGACCAGCGCGGGAAGCCGGACGCCGAGAAGAAGCCGACGACCTACTACGCCACGTTCTACAACAACTTCAACGCAAACGAGTATTTCGTGGAAGACGGTTCATATGTCCGCCTCCGCGAGCTCGCCGTGAACTACCAGATTCCGAAGTCGGTCACCAAGCGGTTCGGCATGAGCGAGGACCGTTCGGCCCGCCTGGGCGTCGTCGGCCGCAACCTCTTCACCTCCACCAAGTACTCCGGCTATGATCCGGATGTATCGGGTGGCGGGTCCAACCCGTTCGCCTACCGCGTCGACTACTTCACCTATCCGATCTTCAAGACGTTCACGTTCATGCTGGAGCTCGGACTGTGAGCGCCTCTTCCCGGAGTACCTCATCGATGCGTAATCGCGCCATTGCCGTGGGCGGCATTGCCATGCTGCTGGCCGGATGCAACTCGCTCGACGTGCAGAACCCGAATGCCCCCGATGCTTCGCGTGCGCTCGCGGATCCCGCGGCGATCGAAGCCGTGGCGGGCGGTACCATGCGGACCTGGTTCAATACCTGGGACGGCATGGAAGGGGGTGGCCCGCTCGTCACGATGGCCCAGGCGTATTCGGCCTCGTGGAACAACTACAACATGAATTTCTACTCTTCCATCGATGGCGATGGCACGCGTAATACGCGTGGGTTCAAGAACGATCTGGCGTCGACGGAACGCACGACCATGATCGCGTATTGGCAAGGGTATTATTCGGTGATTTCGTCGGCCGTGGATGTGCTGACGGCCATCCGCAAGAACAAGCTCGTCATCAGCAACGCGGCGAATACCAAGCGCGCGGAGGCGGTCGCGGAATTCATGCGGGGCGCGGCACTCGCCGGGATTGCCCTGAATTACGACAAGGGGTACATCATCGACGAAAACACGGACCTGTCGAATCTGGAGTACAAGAATCGCAAGCAGGTGCGTGATGCGGCGGTCGCGGCACTCAAGAGTGCCGCCACCCTCGCTGCGTCGACCCCCTTCACCACGCCTGCGGGGTGGACGAACGGTACCGCGTACAGCAATACCCAGATCGCGGCGCTCGCCAACACCATGGCGGCGATGACGCTGGCGTACTATCCACGCACGGACGCGGAAAACGCCGGTGTGGACTGGGCGCAGGTGGCGACGCTGGCGTCGCAGGGCATTTCGGGCGGCAGCAACAAGTTCGACTTCACCTTCACGGGTGATGGCTGCAGCTCGTGGTGCCACGAGCTCCTGTACTGGTTCAACGCGTTCGACGGTGGCCGTGTCAGCACGCGAGTAGCGGCGCTCCTCGATCCTGCCACGCAGAAGCATCCGTATCCGGACGGCGGCAACCCGCAACCGAACTCGATGGACCGCCGCCTCGGGGACGGCTCCTTCGGTCCGGACGATGAGGACTGGGCCGGTTATTTCGGCACGGTGCCGAAGACGGCGAAGGGTGGCTCGGACTTCGTGTACTCGCGCGAAGAGATTTTCCGTCCCGATCGTGGCATGTATCATCAGTCCAACATCGGACACATTCGCTATGACCGCACTGGTGATCAGGGTTCAAATGGCATCTACGGCGGATACGGCCCGGCGCCGGTCCTGACGCGTCACCAGAACGACCTGATCTGGGCGGAAGCCGAGCTGCGTCGGAGCGGCGGCAACCTGGCGACGGCCGCGAATCTGATCAACAACACCCGTGTCGAGCGTGGTGGTCTTTCCCCGGCGAGCGCTGGGGAAGGACAGGCCTCACTACTCGCCAAGTTGCAGTACGAGAACGAAATCGAGCTGCTCGGGCTCGGACCGTCCTCGTTCTACTTCCGTCGTCGCGTCGCGAACGGTCTGTTGGCCGGCACGCCGCGTGAAATGCCGGTACCGGCCAAGGAGCTGGGTGTGAAGGGTGAGACATTCTACACCTTCGGCGGCTCGGGTGCGCCGGCGAACAGCACGACGCCCCCGTGATGTCCTGATGTTGCACACGCAGGTGACGTGGCACGCACGAGGCCGGGCATATGCCCGGCCTCGTTGCGTGGGAAGCATGAACTGGCGCCTAATGCGTCCGCTGGCCTTGTGGATGTTGACGTCCTGCACGGTGGCCGAACGAGAAAGACGAGCGGCAGTGGACGCACCGGCCGTCCAGCTGCGCGACGGACCGACTACGCTCCGGCTTCGTACGCGCGTGGAGGGGGACAGCGTGCTGGGGGCTGTGCTCAACGGTGACACTGTTGCATCAGCGGTCCGTCTCGTGGTGAGGCCGACGCGCGATGTCGACGCCATGCAGCGACTCTGTGGGGTTATCGCGAGTGGCGTCGCTCGCCCTGTGGTGGTCGATTGGGGACTGCCCGTTGATACCGCGCAGCCGCCGTTGTCGACACGACTGATTGCTGGTGTTTCGGTTCAGGGGATTCGCTTTCTGCTCCCGGGTGCCGACGCGAAGTATGTGTTCGAGGGCGTCAGTCGTCGCGGCGCTCGAGTCAGCCTGCAGTGGCCCGTTCGCGCGGATCGGGCGGTACGGGCTGGCGCCGCCGATTCAGTCATTGATGCCGCGATCACGCCATCGGCACGCACCGTGGATTCGCTGGTGCAGTCACTGCATATCGAGGGGGAATCCGTCGAGGTTTCTACGAAAGAGCCCATGGTGCCCAGACCTGCCGCCGCGGTGCGACTCGATGGGCTGCTCCCCCGATTCGATGTCGTGCTCGCGTCGCCCTGTTTCGATGTCACGTACGCGATACCTGTCGTCGCGCGCATCGAGACCCGATTGCGCCTGTCGGTTCCTCCGCGGGCCATGGTGCAGGCTGTGGCGAGCGTCCCGGACGGTGCGGTGCGGCTCGCCTTTGAGGAAGTGCTGGCCCCAACGGATCCGCGCACCCGAGAGGCCGTTCCCTCAGCGTCGATTCGCGCCGCCGAGTCTGGACGGGTCACGCTGCGTGTGCGACTGCAGGTCGTACCACGATCGCAGTCAACAGGACAGGTCGTCCTGGTTCGTCTTCGGGCAACTGCGGCGGGCGAAGCCAACCGGTAGTTTAGCGAAACGCCGCGCGCTGGCGCTCGCTTCCCTCCAGCACTCCAGACCATGCCTCGATCAACAACCTGGTGGCGCCGTGCGACGATGACGTCGGCGGTCCTTGTAATGGCCATGCGTGTCCCGATGGCGATGGCGCAGCCCCGCGTGCCCAGCATCGAACCGTGGTTGTCGCCGGCGTCACCACTGACGCTGGTAGCGGCAAAGAAGACTGACCGTCTGGCCTGGATGGTGTACGAGCGCGGGCTGCGCAACGTGTTTACGGCGGCGGCTCCAACATGGACGCCGGTACGCGTCACGAACTTCCTCGCTGACGACGGCACCGACCTCACGGATGTCCGCATCTCCGACGATGGACGTACCATCGTCTTCGTGCGGGGGTCCGCCCCGAATCGTCAGGGATGGATCGCGAATCCATCGCATGATCCACGGGGCGCTGAGCGGGCGATCTGGGCGGTGCGCACCACCGGGGGGGCGCCATGGCGCGTCGCGGTAGGAGGGAGCCCTGAGCTGTCCCCCGATGGCCGCTGGGTGCTGTTCACGCGGGAGGGACAGATCTATCGGGCGCGTGTGGACCGCGGCCCGGTACGATCGGCCGTCGATACGGGCGGCGTCCCCCTGATCACGGCGTGGGGGCGCAACGGATCGCCCCGCTGGTCGCCCGATGGACGGCGCATCGCCTTCGTCAGTGAGCGCGACCATCACGCGTTCGTTGTGGTCTACGACATGGCGACCCGTGCCATCACGTATGTCGCACCGGGTGTCGATTTCGATGGCAATCCCACCTGGTCACCAGATGGGCGCTATCTGGCGTTCTCGCGTCGACCGGGTTCGCCATTCGGGCTCTATCGACCGGGGACCCAATCGACCAATCCCGTGGTGGTGGTGCCGGGTGGTGATGCGACGTCGAACCTGCGCCAATCACCCGGCTTCTTTTCCTCGGCGTTTGCGGGCGGCTACACCCTGTCGCTGATGGTGGCCGACCTGCAGGGGGTGCGATACACCGACCCCACGATTGCGGCGATGCCCAAGGCCCGCGAAGTGTGGCACAACGCGCTGCGCGATAGCGTGTTCACGACGCTCGCGAACATGCGGTGGGCTGGCTCGCACATCGTATTCCCGGTAAACGTGCCCAAGGACGAGTGGGATCGCTGGTATGCAGTGCCCGTTTCAGGTGGGGACCCCGTCCGGCTCACCACCACGGACGGACTGATCGAAGATGCCACGTCGGTGGCGCTGTCGAAGGACGACGGGCGCACGCTGTTCTACACCACCAACGCGACGGATATCGAGCGTCGGCATATCTGGGCGGTACAGACAGCTGGTGGAACGCCCCGTCGGATTTCGATGGGTGACGGGATCGAAACGCATCCCCAACCCCTCGCGTCCGGATCACACGTCGCCGCGTTGTTTTTCGACGCGTCCACCCCGGCGTCGGTGGCGCTGGTCCCCGTCAATGGCGGGGCCCCGCGTGTCATTTATCCGCAACTGCCGGCACGCTTCCCCAAGGCAGCGCACGTGGTCCCGCAGATCGTAAAGACGCGCGCCGCAGATGGGCTCGAGATCAGCAATACGCTCTTTCTGCCGCGCGATCTCAAGCCCGGCGAAAGACGGCCGGCGATTGTTTTCGTGCATGGTGGCCCTCGTCGGCAAATGCTCCCCGGGTATCACTACATGCAGTTCTACCACTGGGCCTATGCGGTGAACCAGTGGTTGGCCGATCAGGGCTACATCGTGTTGTCGATCAACTACCGGCGTGGTGTTGGCTACGGAAAGAGCTTCCGCGATGCACCAAACGCCCAGGGCGCCGGCAACTCCGAGTATCAGGATGTGGTAGCGGGAGCGCACTATCTCCGCCAACGCACCGATGTCGATTCCCTACGCGTCGGTATTTGGGGGCTGTCGTATGGCGGGCTGCTCGCATCACAGGCGCTGGCGCGCAACAGCGATCTGTTCGTCGCCGGCGCCGATCTGGCTGGCGTCCACCTCTACGGTACGACGATCGATTCCACCAATCTGGCCTTCCGCTCCTCAGCGGTCGGCGCGATTGACGGATGGAAGTCCCCGGTGTTCCTCGTGCACGGCGACGATGATCGCAACGTGGACTTCATGCAGACCGTGGGTCTCGTCCAGCTGCTGCGCGCGCGGGGGGTGTATCACGAGTTGCTGGTCGTACCGGACGACCTCCACGAGTCGATGATCCATCGGAACTGGATCGACACCTTCGACCAGATGGGGGTGTTTCTCCGTCGCTTCGTTTACGACCGGGAGCGACCGCCTGCGCTGCGGTAGACGACCCGAACGGACGTGATGACGTCACCCTCTTCGATCGCATCGATGATGTCGAGTCCGCGGAGGGTGGCGCCGATCACCGTGTAGTCATGATCAAGGCGCCAGTTGTCCACCAGGTTCACGAACAGTTGGCCGTCGCCCGTGTCGCGTCCGCGAGTGGAAATGCCGAAGGTCCCTCGCACATGGCTCCCGCCGACCTCGTCGCGCATGAAATGCGAGGTCACGGGATCGTACTCATCGGCGCCCGGGCTACCACCCTGAATGACGAAGTTCGGGACAATGCGGTGGATGGTATTCCCCGCGTAGCGTCCGCTTGCTGCGAGCTGCGCCACCTGATGCACCGTGGCGGGGGCATCATCCGCCAGCAGGGCAACCGTGACGAATCCGCGATTCTTGAACCGCACCTCCAGGGTGGCGCTGCGTAGCCGACGCCACGCCGATTCAGTGGGGAAGGGCGGAATGGGCAACGCGGTCGTGGACGGTGCCACGGAACGGCCCGTGAGACGGGTCAGGACGCGCGCTGCGTGAGACGCGATGCTCGGGTCGGCATCGGAGAGCCGCTGCCCGAACCATGCCGTATCCGTCAGCTGGGCACTCTCATCGAGACGCGTCATGAGCGCCGCGCGTGGATCGCGCCACGTGATGCCAAAGGCGGTGATGCGGGCGAATGCGGCGATCATCGCCGGCCGATGCTGACGCAGTCGGGGCGATCCCTTCAGGAATTCGGCCGCTGTCAGGACCAACCCGGCGTGACGCGCCTGAAGGGCGCGCAGCGCGTCTTCCTCGCGGTGTAGCGCGGCCAGGGCCACGTTCGGGGCCGTATCGCGGGCCAGCATGCGCAGCGTGGCACTGTCGGCCAGTGCACGCGCTGCCTGCGCGGCCCAGGCCCGTGCCTGCCAGATCGGTGATGCGGCAAGCCGTCGCGTGACATCCGTCGCGTCCGGGGTTTTGAGGCGCGCGAGCGCCATCGCCCCGCGTGCCTGCACCCGCCATGATCGGGACGCACGCAGATGGGCACGAAGCGGCGCGGCATCGCACCGCTGTTCGCCGAGGACATCGATGGCCAGCAGCGCCACGTGCTCACTGGAATCGCGAAGATGCGCGACGGCGCGCTCACAGTTGCCGGCCGTACGGAGCGCCTGCCACCGCACGATAGGGGAGGGGTCATCGATCCATTGCCGTCCGACCATCACGCCAAGGCGGCGGAGCTGCGGATCCGGATCGCGCAGTGACACGCGTACCGGCTCGCTGGTGACGACCGTGTCGCGCGCCCCCGAGGCGAGCAGGGCAAGCATGAGGGCCAGTCGCGTATCCCGATCGCCGGTCGCAACGATGACGTCCCGCAGCGTACCCAGCGATGCAGCGCGCAGCGGTCTGTTCCGCGCCGTTCGTCGCGCCCACGACTCAAGTCCTCGGGCTGCGCCGCGTGATGCAGGGAGTGGCTCCTGCAATCCGCGCACGAGGAGCGATTCGATCGTGCCGGCGCTCGACGCGCTGTCGATCGCGCCGGCCCGGCCGAGCGCCGCGTAGATGGCCTCACGCACGGCGGCATCCCGCTCGCCATCAAGCAGCGCAGCCACGTCACGCACGTCCTTGAGCTGCGCGGCGGCGGTGACGGCGGCGGCACGTACGGCATAGGTCGCGGCCGTAAACATGGGGCGCAGCATCGCGCCGTGCGCCGGGTCTTCGATACGCCCAATCGCGCGAGCCGCCAGCCGTTGTACCAGCGTGTCGGACGAGGTGAGCGCGGCACGCAGTGTGGCCATGTCGGCCCCGCGCCCATGTTCGGCGCGGAGGACCTGATACGGTGTTGGCGCCGTCGCTGCGGCCACCTGCAGCGCCACCCCCAGCAGGAACATCGGCATCGTTACATCGCCACCTTGGGCTTGTTGGCGTTCTTCACGTACTTGTCGAGCCACGCTACCCAACGCGCCCACTGATCCAGCACCGTTTCCTTCGCGATCGGGCCGTGATCCTCGTACGGGTACATGTACAACGAGGTCGTCTTGCCCAAGCCCATCAGGGCGTGGTACAGGCGCGTGGAGTTGATCGGGTCGGTGCCGACGTTCTGGTCTTCCGTGCTGTGGTACAGTAACAGCGCGCCGTTCAGCTGATCGGCATACAGCAACGGCGACATGTCGAGATAGGTTTGCCGCCCCTGCCACAGATCGCGACGTTCGCTCTGGAAGCCGTTGGGAGTCAGGGTGCGATTGTACGCGCCGTCACCGGCGATGCCGGCCTTGAAGTACGGCGTGTGCACCATGGCATTCACGGTGCTGAACGCGCCGTAGCTGTGGCCGCCGAGACCGAGGCGATGGCGGTCGATGATCGCCAACGTATCCAGCGCATCGATGACCGCCGCCAGATTGTTGCGCAGGTCGACGACATAGTTGTCGTTGGGGAGCTGGCCTTCGCTCGCGAAGATCGGCGCATCCGGTTCCACCACCGCGTACCCTTGCGTGACGAGGAACGCCAGCGAGCGCGGGCCGTACGACGGGAAGCGACGTTCGGCAGCGGCGGCTTGCGTGAGCGAGCGATCATACGCCGCCTGATTGTCGTATTCGCGCGGATAGAACCAGAACATGGCCGGGAGGCGCGTGCCCGTCTGATAGTCCGCTGGCAGCGTCACCTTGACGTTGAATGCGAATCCATCGGCTCGGCGCGCCACGACGGTTTTGCGTACCGCCTTGGTCAACTCCGGCATCACGTCCACATTGTTCGTCAACTGCTTGACGGCCTTGCTCGCGACCGTCAGCACGAATGACTGTGACACGGTGGTGGCGGACTCCCGCTGGATCACGGCCTGTGAGAAATCATCATCGAGTGCGGCGCTGATGGTCTCGACCCACTCCGTGCCGCTTTCATAGATACGCGTGCGCGTACCCGTCCGGATTTCGATCTTTTCGATGAATACCGTCGGCGTCTTCACGCTGTCCGGCGACGCCCCCTGGGTGAAGACGAACTTCCCATCAGTCGAAACCATCACGACCGGCACACCGCTCCGTCCCATCCGCGTGACGAGGCCGCCCGCATTCGCTCCACGGCCGAAGGCACCGGCGGCCGGTGCGCTGCTGCTGTCGCGCGCTCCACGGCGCGGCGCGATGACGGTGAACTTGGCGTTGTTCTCGGCGAGGAAAATGGCCTGCTCGAACGTCCCGCCAGTTCCGGCTTCCGTCACGAAGAGGATCGTCCCCGCCTCGTTGAAACGGAACGCCGTGATACGATTGGTCGTCTGGTATACCGTGGCGCCGCCCGTCGTATCAAACGGCGCGGCCCACTGCATGACGCGGTCGGGGCGACGATTCGCGCTGGTGTCGGCATTGCCGCCGCGGGCGTTGGCCGGTCCCACCTGTGCGTACACCAACGCTGTCTTCGTCGGATGCCAGGCCATGAACCGCCGGCTGGTATCGATAGCCGGCGTGCGACCACGGGCGCCGGCCCCGGCATCCACCGGGTCATCGCTCTCGCGCATCGGACGACGCGCCAGTTCGCGCACGATGGTCCCCTTGGCATCGAGCAGGATTTCCCGTGTTCCGAAGGCCGAGACAGGCAACGCATACGAGAAGGGCGGTTCCACGACCGTCACGCGCAGGTACTGCGCGTCGGGCGACGGCTCCACGCTCCGAATCATTGCCGGGGCACCAACCGTTCGCACGGTGCGGGTCCGGGCGTCGACCACGGCCAATTGCCCGGTGATGTGATAGGTGAGCAGCGACTTCTCGTACGGCGTCATCACGAGATCCGCATAGGTGCGGGTCTTGAGCTTGGTCCCCTCATTGGTACGCACCATGGGGCCTGCCGCCAGCGCCGGTTCACGCGGTTCGGCGCCGCGCCCGGTCGGCACGAGGACCGTCACCAGCGCGGCTCCATCGCCGGTCCACTCCGGTGCGGTCACCGTCGTGGCCAGTACCGTTCGCGGTGTCATCGCCGTCGCCTTGCCCGTCGCGGCGTCCACCATGAACAGCTGGGTGGCGTCATCGAACAGGGCGTAAAACGCGAATCGGGTCCCGTCTGGGGACCAGACCGGCGCGCCGGCGCGGGCGCCTGCGGGAAGAGCAACCCGCGTGACTCGACCGGTTGCCCACTCGGTGATTTCCAGACCGGCGCTGCTCCGCATGGTCAGCGTCCGCTCGCGATTCGCGGCCTGATCGATCTGCAGCCCACCAAGGTTGTGATGCGCCTTTCCCACGCGTTGCAGCGTCGGGAGTCCATCGCTTACGGTGCGCGCGAAATAGCGACGAGTCCCCGGGCTCGGTGTGGTGAAACTGGTGTTCCGCTCACGCGGGGCGGTCACCAGACGGGTGATCGCCTCCGGGGGCGTCACATACCCCTCGCTCTCGATGGGGTCGGCCCCCTTGGCCGATTGGGCGACGGCGATGCTCGGGGCCGCGAGCAGCATGGTCAGGCCGAGCAGGGCCGCATGCCGGATGGCGCCGCGCATCGTGCCGGGACGGAGAGGGCGAGAAACGGTGGGCATCGTCGAGAGGAGCAGAGGGCGGGAAACGGGACCGGTCCCAGCGGGATCGGTGACGGCAGGAAAGTCGCGTCCGGTGCGCTGAAGCGCGAGTCTCCGCTAGCTTCCCGGTGATGCTCTCGCCCCTCCCCCGATGATCGATCAGCCCCCCATCGAGCCTGGCACCGGCGCGTCCCCCGACGCGCCCTTGGCCACCCCTGTCGAAAAAGAGCGGCTCGAAGCGGTCCGCATGGCCCTCCTCCGGATGCATCGGCTGCTCCTCGACGTCGAGCGCGCCCGCTTCGAGCAGGTGCGGGGACGCATTCCCAACAACATGACGTTCCTGCAGATCGTCATTAACGATCCGTGGTTCGAATGGCTGCGGCCCATGGCCCAGCTCGTGTTGCTGATTGACGAGCGCGCCTCGGACAAGAAGGTGCTATTGACCGGGGACGAGGCCCGGGGGCTGTTCGATCGCGCGCGCGCGCTGCTGCGCCCCGATCCCGACGGGGACACCTTTCAGCGCCTGTACGCCCAGTCGGTGCAGGAGACCCCGGCGTTGGCGGTGCTGGCCCGACAGATCGCGGAGCATCTCGATCGCTGAGCTGGGACGAACCCTCCACGAACCCTCTGGTCGAGCGCTGGTCCCGTCTGCATGCTAGTGGGATATGCGACGCATCAGGCATGCGGTGGCCGTTCCGACGCTGTGCCTCGGCCTGTTTGGCGCCTGTGTCCCGAATCGGGGCGTACCGGCGTCAGGTGGGATCGACGGTCGTGCGCTGTCATCCCCCGTCGAACAGTTCGATGCGCTCTGGGCGCGGTTTCGCGACGTTTATCCCGCCTTCGCCTACAAGCAGGTGAATTGGGATCAGCAGCGGGCCCGCTTCCGTCCGCGCGCCGAACGCGCGCGTTCGCAGGATGAACTGATTCTCGTGCTGCGGAGCATGTTGGCGCCGCTGCGCGATCGCCACATCTGGTTCATCGATCCGCGCGGCGACATCGTGCCGACGTACCGACCCGTGGCCTTGGAGAATTTCGATCGCGCACGATGGGAACGGACTATGCGATCCGTGGGGTACGTGGCGCGCTCCCGCGAGCTTGGCGACGCGACCATCGGCCCGTTCAGCTATCTGTACATCGGCAGTTGGCGCGCACCGATCGATACGCTCCTGCTTGATCAGCAACTGGAGCGGGCGCGCGAGGCGCCTGGACTGATCCTCGATCTGCGGACCAATGCCGGGGGATCGGATGCCACGGCGCTGGCGTTCGCCCGTCGCTTCATCCGTCTCGCGTTCGCCGCGTCGTACGTGCAGATCCGAACGGAAGCCCGCGATGTGGAGTTGCCACTCGAACGCACGATTCGTCCACGCGGCAGTTGGCAATACACGCGTCCCGTGGTCGTCATTGCCGGGCGCGGTGGCTTGAGCGCGACCGAGAGTTTCGTCGCCGCGCTCCGCACGCTGCCGCATGTCGCCGTGATCGGTGATACCACGGGAGGTGCCTCCGGGAACCCGGTGACGGTG
>JBDKIJ010000061.1:0-6941 GCA_039797155.1 Gemmatimonadota bacterium
AAGGGCTATGTACGCGTCGGTCGTTTGGCCCTGCTTTCCAGTCCGGTCATCGAGACGCTCGGGACGATCACCGCCGTGGCCATCCTGTGGTATGGCGCGCGACTGGTGATCCGTGAGCAGGCGATGGCGCCTGCCGAACTGATGGTGTTCCTGATTCAGGTGATGCGTTTGCTGCAGCCGCTCAAGCAGCTCTCGCAGGCGCCAGCGGCCGCGCAGCAATCGCTGGCGAGCGCGGAGCGGTTGTTCGAAATTCTCGACGCGCCGACGGAGGAGCAGACGGATCGCGGGACGCGTCCCGTCGCCACGTTTGCCGAGTCTGTCACCTTCGAGGACGTGACACTGGTGTACGAGGGGGAAACGCGTGCGCTTGATCGCGTCAGCTTTACGGCCCGCCGGGGAGAAGTCATCGCGCTCGTCGGCGCGAGTGGGGCGGGGAAGAGCACGCTGGTGGATCTGATCCCCCGGTTGCTCGAGCCGACGTCCGGTCGGATCCTGCTCGATGGGGTGGACACCCAGGAGATCCGCCTCGAAGCGCTGCGTGCGCTCACGGGCATCGTCAGTCAGGATACCGTGCTGTTCAACGATACCGTGCGCAACAACGTCGCCTTCGGGCGCACCGATGCGACCATGGCACAGCTGGAGGCGGCGGCGCGAGCCGCCAATGCGCTTGGCTTCATCGAGGCGCTGCCACAGGGGTGGGACACGAATCTTGGGGAGCGGGGAACGCGGCTCTCGGGTGGCCAGCGGCAGCGCCTCGCGATTGCCCGCGCCCTGCTGTCGGATCCCCCGATCCTCATTCTCGACGAGGCGACCTCGGCACTCGACGTCGAAAGCGAGCGGCTCGTACAGGAAGCCATCGATCGACTCCTCGTTGGACGCACCGTGTTCGTCATCGCGCACCGTCTTGCCACCATTCGCCATGCCGATCGCATCCTCGTCATGGATGGTGGGCGGCTGGTTGAACAGGGGACGCACGACGCGCTCGTGGCTGCCGGTGGGGCGTTTGCACGTCTGCATGCGCTCCAATTCGATCGCCCCCTCGCCCTCGCCGAATGACACCCGCCGCATGGTCGGCGCTCCGCGCCAGCCAGTTCCCCTGGACGGAGAACGATCCGGCGATTTTCCTGAACGCCGCATCCGTTGGACCTATGCCGTCCGATGCGGTGCGCGTCGCGGATCGGTGGAGTGCCGCGCGTGCTCGGCCGCACACGATCGCCTTTCAGGAACTGCTCGATGCGGCCGCTACGGCGCGGACTCAGTTTGCGGCGATAATCGGCGCAGACGCGCCCGCCATCGCGTTGATGCCGAATACGACGTACGGTCTCAATCTGGCGGCGCGCGCCTTGCCGTTACGGCCAGGAACGATCCTCGCCTTCGATGGGGAGTTCCCGAGCTGCGTGTATCCCTTTCAGGCGCTCGGGAGCCGCGGAATTACGCTCGAATTGATTCCGAAACGCCATGGATTGCCCGACGAGGATGCGCTCATTGCGGCGATCGAATCACGGACGGATGTCGTGGCGGTGGTGGTATCCTGGGTGCAGTTCGCGACGGGATTCGTGGCGGATCTGGAGCGGATCGGGCGGGCGTGCCGTGCGCGCGGCGCCTTCTTCATCGTGGACGGCATTCAGGGGTGCGGCATCCGACCCATCGACGTAACGGCGCTGCCGATCGATGTCTTTGCCAGTGGCGCACAAAAATGGCAGCTCGGTCCGTGGGGGACCGGATTCGTCTACATCCGCCGTGATCTGGTTGGTGCGCTCGAGCCGCATGATGTGGGGTGGGCGTGCATGAAAACCAGCACCGACTATACGCGGCTGACCGAGTACGACTTCGACTTCTTCGACGACGCGCGCCGATTCGAAGTCGTGACGCTCGCCTATCAGGACTTTGCCGTCGCGAATGCGGCCACCCGGCTGCTGCTCGACCTCGGAACGGCAGAGGTGGCCGAGCATCTCGGCGCGTTGACCGGACGGCTGGTGGATTGGGCGACCAGTCGACGTGATGTGCGCTTGGTCACACCGGCCAGTCCGGCACGGCGGGCGGGGATCGTCTCCTTCGCGCCGACCGATCTGCAGGGGATGGCCAAGCGTCTCGAGGCGGCGCAGGTCATCCATACCGTTCGCGAAGGGGCGATCCGCCTCTCCCCCCATGTGTACAACACCATGGAGGAGATCGATCGGGTGCTGGCCCTTCTGGAGCATTAGCAGGGAGCATTCGGCCAAAGGCGCCGGAAACACGGTTGGGGAACGGAATTCAGGAACGGCGCCTTTAGGATTTACTACCGGTGGGTCGAAGCCGTTTCGCCGGGGCCTGTTCCCCTTCAAGTGCCCGATGGTTCACGTACCGAAGCACCGCCCCCGGTCTGGTCTGGCCGAACGTACCATTGCCGAAGCACTGCGGTCGCTCGCGATGCCGTTGGGTTGCCCTGTCGCCTATCTCGAACAGCAGCGCGCCGCGCTGGTGCAGCGCCTGTGTGCGGAAGAAGCGTCGTTGCCGCCGGTGGTGCGCACCTTCGTCCGGCACGACGTCGGGCTGGTGTCGCTGCCGTGCCCGGATCAGATGCCGTTGACACTTGATCCGGCTGATGTCCAGGAGTTGATCGCGTTCACCCGGCTCGAGGCCGAGCCGGGGACGAATCTGACACTCGCTGGCGCCCGTCTCACCGTGAAGGCGGAACCCGCCGGCGTGCGCATCGCGGACGCCGGCACGATCAGCGAGGCACGCGCTTGCTCCGCCATGCTGGTGTACGAACCGGGGCGGGCTTCCCTCGACGAATTGCGGAGTGACGTCTCCCACACCGAGTGGGATGATCATGCGTGCGAGGATTCGGCTACGCATCGCGTCGGGGCCATGCATGGCGGCGTGCTCGTTGCCCTTGCGTCCGTTGAACGGCCCCATGGGCAACTGGCACGGATCCGCGTGTTGGTCTCACCCACGTTTCGTCAGAGCGGGCTCGGCCGACTGGTCATGCGTACGTTGGCACAGCGAGTACTGGCCCAAGGGCTGTTCCCCTACGTCCGCCTGACCACGACCGATCTCGCGGCCCGCGCGCTCTCGTCAACGGTGGGATTCGTCGGTTTTGCCCGTACCCTGACGTGGCAGGTGTCGCCAACCATGGTGGCGTTCGCCTGACGCTTACGGCACCTGCACGAGACCGAACTCGCGCTGTCCTTTCCGCACCAGCAAGTGGCGGCCACGGAGCAGTTGCTCCTCACCAATGACGCGATCGGCACCCGAGAGCTTCGCCCCGTTCACGCTGATCCCCCCCTGTTCGAGGAGCCGCTTCGCTGCCCCACGTGAGGCCGCGATGCCGAGCAGTGTCAGGCACTCGAAAATGTCGATCCCGGCCGCCGGCGGATTGTCAGCGGGTGGAGCGTAGGTCGCAAACGGGATCTCCGCCCGCAACGCCGCCAAGGCGCCATCGGAGAGCCCCTGCGGATCCGCCTTCTCGAAGAGCAGCGCCGACACTTCCTGCGCCACCCGGGCGGCATCGGCACCGTGCACGCGCGCTGTGACATCAACCGCCAAGGCGCGCTGCGCCGCCCGCCGCTCGGGCGCGGTCCGCACGGCCTCATCGAGCGCCTCGATCTCGGCCTGCGGCAGCAGCGTGAAGAAGCGGAGGTAGCGCGAGACGTCACGATCATCCGCGCCGATCCAGAACTGATAGAACTGGTACGGTGAGGTACGGGCCGGATCGAGCCATACCGATCCACCACCGGTGCTCTTCCCGAACTTGGTCCCGTCCGCGTTGGTGATGAGCGGGAACGTGAGGGCATGCGCCTCCGCACCCGTCGTGCGACGGATCAGTTCAAGCCCGGCCGTGATATTGCCCCACTGATCGCTTCCGCCGAGCTGCAGCGTCACGCCCTCGCGCCGGTGCAGCTCCAGAAAGTCGAACGCCTGCAGCAGCATGTACGAGAATTCGGTAAACGAGATCCCCCCTTCGAGACGGGATTTCACCGAATCCTTGGCCAGCATGTAATTGATCGAAAAATGCTTCCCCGTATCCCGGAGGAAGTCGAGCAACGAGAGGGTGGCGAGCCAATCGGCGTTGTTCACCAGCTTCGCGCCGCTCGGCCCTTCAAAGTCGAGGAACTTCGCGAGCTGTGCCCGAATTGCTTCCGCGTTTCCACGGATCGTGTCCAGATCCTGAAGATTGCGCTCGCTGCTTCGCCCGCTCGGATCACCGATCATGCCGGTGCCGCCGCCGACCAGCGCGACGGGACGATGCCCCGCGCGCTGCAGATGGACGAGCCCCATGACCGGGATCAGGTTCCCGACGTGCAGGCTGGATGCGGTCGGATCGAAGCCGCAGTACCCCGATACGGTGCCGCCCTGCAAGGCCGCGCCCAGCCCCTCGGTGTGCTGGAACAGGAGTTCGCGCCAGGCCAATTCAGCCAAGGGCGCGGCGTGCGGCGCCTTCGGCGCGGTCGTCGCCGAATCGGGGGGCAACTCAGCGTGCCAATCGGTGTGCGAAGCCATGCGCGAAAGATAATCCCGATATAGCCTTCAGGTCTGCTATGACATTTTCCGCGACGTTGGGGCGACGCCCCTGGTTGGGTTGGCTGCTGGTGGTAGCGGTCTTCGGGACGTTCCTGGGGGCAGCGACCCTCGCCGGCGCGTGGGCGGTCATCTGTCGCGATGGCCGCTGTCCGTCGATCGCGGCCCTTGAAGACTATGTGCCGCGCCAGACGTCCAAGGTCTATGCGGCCGATGGTCGATTCATCACCGAGCTCGGTCTGGAGCGGCGGACCCTCGTCCGGCTGCGCGACATCCCCAAGCATGTGCGGGACGCCGTGGTGATCACCGAGGATCGTCGCTTCTACTTGCATGCGGGGATCGATTACGTCCGCGTCTTCGGCGCGGCGCTGCGCAACGTGAAGGCGGGGGGGTACTCCCAGGGGTTCTCCACGATCACGATGCAGTTGGCGCGTAACATCTTCCCCGACCGCATTTCGCGGCAAAAGACGTTGCTCCGCAAGATCAAGGAGGCGCGGGTCGCACGCGCAATCGAGGAGCGCTACGCGAAGGACAAGATCCTCGAACTGTATCTCAATCAGGTGTACTTCGGCGCCGGTGCCTATGGCGTGGAGACGGCATCGCAGCGCTACTTCGGCAAGTCGGTGCGCGATGTCACGGTCGCCGAAGCGGCCATGCTCGCCGGCCTGCTGAAGGGCCCGGAACGCTACAATCCGCGCCGTTTTGCCGATCGCGCCATTCAGCGACGCAACACCGTGCTTGAACTGATGCGCCGCAGCGGGGCCATCAACAATGCGGACGCGTCCCTGGCTAAGGCCTATCCGCTGCAGCTTGCCGAACGCAGCGAGTCGGGTGACGTGGCGCCGTATTTCGTCGAATGGGTACGCCGCGAACTCGAGGAGCATTTCGGCAAGCGGTTGTACGACGAAGGGCTCAAGGTCTACACGACGATCGATATCGACATGCAGACCGCGGCAGAGCGCGCGCTCGAAAATCAGTTGGCGGCCATCGAGGCAGAGCGGTTCGGCCCCTACAAGCATCTCACGTACGAGGCCTATCTCGCGCGATCGGCCGAGGGGGGCGAAACCGGCGCCGCCAACTCGCCCTATCTGCAGGGGGCGTTCGTCGCGCTCGACCCGCGCACCGGTGGGGTGCGGGCCATGGTCGGTGGACGCGATTTCGCCGATTCCAAATTCAATCGCGCGACACAGGCACTCCGTCAGCCCGGTTCCACCTTCAAGCCGATTGTGTACGCGGCGGGAATTCACGAGGGTATGAGCGCCGCTACCGTGGTGGACGATGCACCGCTCTCGATCCCGCAGGTAAGCGGCGAGATGTGGTCGCCGCAGAATTACGACCTCAAGTTCCAGGGCGCGCTGCCGCTGCGGAAGGCGCTCTACCAGTCCCGAAACCTCGCGGCCATCCGTACGGGGATGGCGGTGGGCGAATCCGGGGTCATCGACATGGCGCGCCGCTTCGGGATCACGACGCCGATTCCTCCCTATCCGTCGCTCTTCATCGGATCGGCCGATGTCTATCCGATCCAGATGATCGGTGCGTACTCCGTGTTCGCGAATCTCGGACTGCGGACGTCGCCCTACGCGATCGACCGTGTGGAGAATGCGAAGGGCGAGGTAGTCTGGCGGCCATCCCCCGATCGTGAAGCCGTCATGTCTCCCGAAGAATCGTGGCTCATGGTGAGCATGCTCAAGGACGTCGTGGTGCGTGGCACCGGCGCGCGCATCTGGTCGTCCGGGTTCCGCGTGCCGGCGGGGGGCAAGACGGGCACCACGAACGATGGCGCCGACGTGTGGTTCATTGGCTTCACGGCCGATCTGGTGGCCGGCATCTGGATGGGCTTCGACAAGCCCCAGAAGATCAAGAGCAACGCGCAGGGCGGTGAATTGGCGGCACCGGCGTGGTCGGCGTTCATGACCGAAGTGTATCGCCGCAAGCCGGCGCCGCCCGACTGGCCGATGCCACGCGGCGTGCTGGTGCGGCAGGTCGATGCGAACACGGGCCGTCTCCCGAACGCGACCTGCCCCGGTAATCTCGTCAACGAGTACTTCGTTCAGGGTACCGAACCGAAGGCCTCCTGCTCCGATCCCGCGGCATCCCTGCTCGATAGTGTTCGGACGCGCTCGACGACTGACTCGGTCAGTCCGTTCCGTCTCCCGCCGCCGTAACGCGCGCGAATCACCGACGACGCCGTGACGCGCACCCTCTTTACCGCGACGTGGGTTCTTCCCATCGCCGCACCGCCAATCGCGGATGGGGCTGTCCTCGTGGATGGCCGTACGATCGCCTGGGTTGGTCCGCGCCGCGAGGCGCCCGTGGAGGGCCACGCGATGCGCGTGGTCTCGCTCGGCGATGCGATCCTGATGCCGGGGCTCGTCAATGTGCACACGCACCTCGAGCTCACCGGACTACGCGGGTTTCTCGAAGGGCTCGATTTCCGCGAT
>JBDKIJ010000062.1:0-3155 GCA_039797155.1 Gemmatimonadota bacterium
CCCGTTCGCGATTTCCGTCGAGGCGGCATCGATCTGACGCGACGACGCATTGAGCTCACCGATCGTCTCGCGAAGCTGTGCCACCGCATCGTTCAACTCCGTCGCGGTGCGATCGTAGTCGCCGCCGAAGCCCGTGGCGACCGACTTCGTGAGATCGCCGTCGCGCAATGCCGTGATGACCGGCATGAGCGAGCCGAGGAACGCATGGGTGGCGCGCAGATCCGCGTCGTTCTTCTGACGCAGCGATTCCACCGTGGCCGCGCCTTCGATCATGCGGTTGGACACGGCCGCGAAGGTGCCCTTGAGCGCCCCGCTGCTTACGTGCATCGCGCGCTTCTCCGCCACGGCGCGCCCCAATTCCAGAGCATGCGCGTCGAGGGTCTGTACGGCGCTGATGACGGTGCGCACGGCCGCCGCCACGCCGTCACCGGCGGGCACCACGTCGAGACGCCCCTCACCCACGGCTTCGAGTGACTCGAACAACGCCTGGGTCGCGTGCGCTTCCTTTTCGAGCCCCATGGCCAAGAACACCAAAACGGCGGTTTCGAACACCACGAAGAGGGCGTGCACCACGACGATCCCGTGGCCGCCCGTTGAATGATTGAGGACCCACACCCCCACGCCCATGCCTTGCATGATGTGGAAGGCGACGTGGTGTACGGCGATGAATGCCGCCGCGGCTACCGGCACCCGCCAGTCGCGATACGACAGCAGGAAGGCCAGCGACGCGAAGATGTGGAAGTGCATCTCGATCAGGCCGCGGGCCTGATGAATGAACAGCGCCGAGAACGCCATGAAGGCGAGCGCGATGAAGAACCGGGTCCCCGCGGCCCCGGCACGGGTGCGCGAAATCCAGACGCTCGCGAGCGCGAGCGGCGCGCCCACCACGAGCGCCGGGGTCCACGCTTTGTAGATCCACGCCAGGATCAGGGAGACAGGGAAATGCAGCAGCAACACGGTGCCGAGGAGGCGATCCGCGTCGCGACGGCTCCGACCCAATACCGTCGACGAAAGAGCCATGGTGGTGATTCCGGGTGATACCGGGGCGGCCAGACTTCGCGCAGCCCCGCGGTGAAACAAAGACGACAGGCGGCGCCGGCCTCGGCGCCACACGTTGGGAGTATCGGGAGTGGATCTATCGACTTGAGTGAAATTTTTGTGTTCTTAAAATTGGAAAAACGAAATCAATCAATGACTTACGACCATAGCAGACAGTGTTGTCCGACGTATACTCGTTTCGGAACGCAAGTCCTATTTCGCGCGCAACCGTGTAGCGCCCCGACACGCTATACTTTTCGTACATGCCCAGCATCCCGAACCCTGACGGGGTCGCGGCCGCCGCCTCCCGCCGCGCCTTCCTCCGCACCACCGCGCTGACCCTCGGTGGCGTCCTGTTCGCCCGCCCGGCGCTCGCCGAGTCGGCCGCCGAGTCGGCCGCCGCGCCGGTACCGATGACCGTGTACAAGGACCCCAACTGCGGGTGCTGTGAGCAGTGGGTGTCGCACGTGAAGCAGGCGGGATTCGCCGTCACCGTGCGCGACACGTCCGACATGGCCACCGTGAAGGCGTCGATGGGCGTGCCCGACGCACTCGGCTCCTGCCATACGGCCCGCGTGGGCAGCTACACCATCGAAGGGCACGTACCCGCGGACCTCATCCGGAAGCTGCTGGCCGAGAAGCCCGTGGCGCGCGGCTTGGCCGTGCCCGGCATGCCGATGGGCTCCCCCGGGATGGAGCAGGGCGGCCAGAAGGACCGCTACGACGTGCTCCTGTTCGACAAGGCCGGCAAGACCAAGGTGTACGCGTCGCGATGAGCATGGTGGCTACCGAGGCAACGGCGACGGGAGTCGACCGGGAGGAGCCGGTGCCGGCGCGCCCGCTCCCGGCGTTCCGCGTGGGCGACGTGGTGGTGCACCACGCGGACGAGGCGGATATCCCGGCCATCGTGGCGCTCAACAACCTGTACGCCCCCGACGGTCTCACGCTCATGCGCAGCGAGGCGTTCGTCACCGCCCACCTGCAGGACTACCAGGTCATTCGCGGCGCCGATGGCCGCATCCGGGGGCAGGTGGCGCTCGACGAGTACGCGCCGTCGCTCACGGAAATCGTGTCGCTGGCCGTGGCCCCCGACCAGCAGGGTCACGGACTGGGGCAGGTGCTCATCACGGCCGCCGAGCATTTGGCGCGCGAGCGTGGGCACCGGGAGATCTTCGCGATTTCGCTCGCCGAGGCGCTGTTCCTGCGCATGGGCTTCACGCTCACGAGCATCGAGATCTACCCGGAGAAGATCGCCCGCTACAAGTCGATCTCCCGGTCCGAGCTGTCGATCGGCCGGAAATTCTGCTTCACCAAGCAGCTCTGATCGGCGCCATACCGCCGCTGTGCCACGTCATGGCACCGGCGGAAGCCGCCGCGTTACGCGGGGCTCGAGATCGGTCGGCGCGGCCGCCGCCAACGCGGCCACGGAAGCGTGGCAAGCCACCCGAGCGCCATCCAGATGAACAGGAGGCGCCAGACCGTTTGCCGGAGCACCGTCCGTGACGGGTTCACCGTGGCGAGTTGGATCGGCAGAGTGCGTCCGTCCCAGCGGAGCACCGGATTGGTGTAGAGCCACTCACCGCTGCCCACGGCCACGACACGCAAATAGCCATCGCCGCGATCGGCCACCGCATGCACCGTGATCGTGGTATCGGCCGTCCCGGTGTGACCGGCTGAAGCGCCAGGCGCATGCCATACGCTCCGGACCTGTCCATTTTGTCCAATCACGCGCGCTGTTCGCACGCGGCCATGGATGCGGGCGGAGAGTGTATCGCCGTGCATGGCCAGTTGCTCAAGATGCAGCGTGCCGCGGTGATCGTTTGAGCGGACACCATACGCGCTTCCGCCCCGCAACGCCGTGATGACGGCGTGCGCGCTGGTATCGCGGGCCAGGATGCGCGTGAAGTTGGTGCCGGTCTCACCATCGCGGGTGACGTCGTGCGAATCATCGCTCGCGAGCAGCCAGACGGCGCGTCCCGCCGAGAGCGCGGCATCCCACGCCGAGTCGGCGGGAGGGAGGAAGTGATTCAGCACCTCGAGCAGCTCGTAGTTACCCAGTTGTGCGAGTGACGCCGGGGAATGGCCGTGCCGCAGCCCGGGATGCGCGAGGGCGACCA
>JBDKIJ010000063.1:0-3609 GCA_039797155.1 Gemmatimonadota bacterium
AGACGGTGCATCGCGCGACCGCCGACTCGCCCCTCATCATCCCCGAGGGCGCCGTGGTGGTCCCGGGCGCGCGCAAGGTCACTTCGACCTTCGGCGAAGCGCAGGGCTTATCGCTGCAAACGCCGGTCATCGTCAAGTATCGCGACGACCGGACGGACGCGGCCACGGCGCTCGAGGCCTGGCTGCGGTGACGGTGCACAGCCGGCTTGCGGTGCAGGGGCGCCTTCGCGTTCCCGGCGATAAGTCGATCAGCCATCGGGCTCTCATTTTCGCGGCGCTCGCCGATGGCCCGTCGCGCATCACCGGGCTCCTCGAGTCGGCCGATGTCCATGCGACCGCGTCGGCACTCCGGGCGATGGGGGTCGATATCCCCGCGCTTGCCGTGGAGATCGTGGTGCGTGGTCGTGGCGTCGGCGCGCTACATTCGCCGGAAGGGGCGCTCGACTGTGCCAACAGCGGGACCACAACGCGGCTGCTCGCCGGCCTGATCGCCGGTCTGGTCGGACGGCAGGCGCGTTTCGAAGGGGATGCCAGTCTCAGTCGCCGTCCGATGCGCCGAATCGCCGGCCCGCTTGTCGAGATGGGAGCAACAATCACTTTCGAGGGGGCACCGGGGCACGAAGGACTCCCGATGCGAGTGCAGGGCGCCGCCTTGCGCGCCGTGCATCACGTCAATGCGCACGCGAGTGCGCAAGTGAAGGGAGCGTTGCTGCTGGCCGGGTTGGCCAGCGGCGTTGCCGTCACCATCGAGGAGCCGCACGCATCGCGTGATCACAGCGAACGGATGCTGGCGGCGCGTGGCGTCACGGTGCGCACCGATGGGCACACCGTGTCGCTTGCGGCCGCACAGACCGTACAGCCGCTTGATGTCGAGGTGCCGGCTGATCCCTCATCGGCGACGTTCTTTGCCGCGCTGGCCGCGCTGGCGCAGGATGGCGAGCTTCGGCTCGAGGGCGTGTGTGTGAATCCGTCCCGCACGGGTGCCTTCGATGTGTTGCAGCGTATGGGGGCGGCAATCACCGTCGAGCAGGAAGAGCGGTGTGGCGGTGAGCCGGTCGGAACGATTGTGGTGCGCGCCGGCAACCCGCTGGTCGCCACGATGATTGGCGGCGCCGAGATTCCGCGGTGCATCGATGAATTGCCGATGTTGGCGTGCGTGGCAGCGCGTGCGACAGGCGAAACGGTGATCCGGGATGCACAGGAACTGCGAGTGAAGGAAAGCGATCGGATCCGTGCCGTGGTCGAGAACCTGCGCCGGCTCGGGGTGGACGCCGAGGAGACGACGGACGGGCTCCGCGTGCGGGGCAGTGGCCATCCGCTCGTCGGGACGGTCGAGACGCACGGCGACCATCGACTGGCGATGGCCTTCGGCGTCCTTGCGGCATTACCGGGCAATCAGATCACCATTGATGATCCGGCCTGCGTGGCCGTCTCGTATCCGGGATTCTGGCGAGATCTCGCGGCGGTGACGCACGTGGGTACGCCGGCGATGGCGTCGCATCGCGAGCAGGCCCCGCTCGTGATCGCGATCGACGGTCCGGCCGCGTCGGGAAAGAGCTCGACGGCGCAGTGGGTGGCCCAGCGTCTCGATGTGCGCCATGTCGACTCGGGCGCCTTCTACCGGGCGATCACCTTCCTCGCGCTCGGTTCGGGGGCGGCGCCTGAGGTGTGGACGCCAGGCTCCGTACTGGCGCAGGCATCGCGTGTCACGTGGCGCCTGACGGAACGGTCAGTGTTGCCGCTGATTGACGGGACGGTGCAGGACGAGGCGTTGCGCGACAAACCGGTCACGCAGAACGTGTCCCGCGTCGCGCAGATGGCCCAGGTCCGGGCGTGGGTGAACGAGCAGGTGCGCGCTGCCGGGGCGGCCGTCGATGTGGTGGTGGATGGACGGGACATCGGCACCGCGGTCTTCCCCAACGCGTCGCTGAAGGTGTTCCTCATCGCCGATACCTGGGAGCGGGCGCGGCGCCGGTTGATTCAGCGGTTGGGACGGCGCCCGAGCGACCCCGAGATCGCCGAGGAGACGGAGGCGTTGGTGGCCCGGGATGCGCAGGACGCCACGCAGAGCGCCCCGGCCCGGGATGCCGTGACCATCGACACCACGGCGCTGACCCAGGAGGATCAGGTGGAACGGATCGTGGCGCTGGCTCAGGCAGCTCGGCAACGCCGCCAGGGACCCGCCGCCGGCTGATCCTTCGGTTCCGGTTCGGCCCCAGAAGTTGCCGCTCGGGGCTGGTTCCCCTATGTTTGGAGGTTCCTCCCCGTCCGGACTCCCTGCGGAGCGCCGGACGGTGCTGTCTCGTTCACCCCTTTCTCGGCGCGGCGAGTGTGGTTCCGCGAGTGGAGACTACCTGTGAGCACTGAAGTGATCCCCGAGCTCAACACCGACATCGGCGATTTGCCGGTGTATGGCAAGATGACGGCGCGCGAGAAGCGCGACCTCCAGAAGAGCCAGCTGCGCCCTCTGGCGAACCGCCGCCCCGAGCTCTACGAGGAAGACGAATTCTCGTCTGACGAGTACGAGCGGATGATGGAGCTGTACAACGGGACGCTGGCGTCGATCGAAGAAGGCGAGATCGTGAAGTCCCGCGTGCTCGAGATCCGCGAGAACCTCGTGGTCCTCGACATCGGCTTCAAGTCGGAAGGCACGATTCCGCTTGAAGAGTTCAAGGATATGCCCGACCTCAAGGCGGGCGATGAAGTCGAAGTCCTCCTCGAGCATCTGGAAGACCAGGAAGGGTCGGTCGTCCTCTCGAAGAAGAAGGCCGACTTCATGCGCGTGTGGGAGCGCATCCGCGTCGCCTACGAGAGCGATCAGCCGGTCGAAGGTACGCTCGTCAAGAAGATCAAGGGTGGCGTGGTCGTCGACCTCATGGGCGTCGACGCGTTCCTTCCGGGTTCGCAGATCGCGCTTCGCCGCGTGCCGAACATCGACGAGCTCCTCGGGCAGAAGTACGAGTTCAAGATCATCAAGCTCAACAAGCGTCGCCGCAACATCGTCGTGTCGCGTCGCGTGATCCTCGAGACCGAACGCGCGGGCAAGCGCGAGAAGCTCATGAAGGAGCTCGCGAAGGATCAGGTGCGGAAGGGCGTGGTCAAGAACATCACCGATTTCGGTGCGTTCATCGACCTGGGCGGCGTGGACGGCCTGCTCCACATCACCGACATGTCGTGGGGCCGCATCTCGCATCCGAGCGAGATGGTCCAGATCGGCATGGAGCTCGAGATCAAGGTGCTGGACATCGATTGGGAGCGCGAGCGCATCTCGCTCGGCCTCAAGCAGCTCCAGAGCTACCCGTGGAAGGACGTGGCCGCCAAGTACCCGGTGGGTACGCGCGTCAACGGCAAGGTCGTGTCGATCACGAACTACGGCGCCTTCATCGAGCTCGAGCCGGGCATCGAAGGCCTCGTGCACATCTCGGAGATGAGCTGGACGCGCAACGTCCGTCATCCCTCCAAGATCGTGTCGATCGGCGAAGCCATCGAGGCGGTGGTGCTCAAGGTGGACGAGACGGAGGAGAAGATCTCTCTCGGTATGAAGCAGACCGAGCAGGATCCGTGGGTCATCCTGCCGCTCAAGTACCCGGTCGGCACCCGCATCAACGG
>JBDKIJ010000064.1:0-2947 GCA_039797155.1 Gemmatimonadota bacterium
TCTGTCGCGTGTCGTTGAGGCCGATATTCGTCCACGTCTTCCCGCCGTCGGTCGTCTTCCACATCCCGTCGCCATGCGAGACGTTGCCGCGGATCGGGAATTCGCCGCCGCCGACATACACGACATCCGGATTGCTTGGTGCGACCCCGATGCTGCCGATGGTGCCGCCGAAGTACTTATCGGTCATCGGCTGCCAGCTGCGACCGCCATCGGTGGTCTTGAAGACGCCGCCGCCGACCGTGCCCATCCAGTACTCATTGGGACGGGCGGAAGAGCCACCTACGGCCGCCGAGCGACCGCCACGGTACGGGCCGATTTCCCGCCAGCGGATGGCGGTCAGCGCCGCCGTGTCAAACGGGGCGGCTAACGGCGCCACCTTGGGCGCGGCCGGCCGAGCCGGGGCGGGACGAGAGGCGGCCGGACGGGTCTGGGCGCCGAGAGAGATCAGGGGGACCAGCACGCCCGCGGCCAACGCGAGACGTGGGACGAAACGCTGCACCACAACACCTCCGTATCTATGAAAGGGCCAGATGGCGACTATCGCCCCACGCGGGGGTGCTACGCAAGCGGGAGGCTGCCGACGGCCACGGAATCGAAACCGGGGACGCCCGGATTCCGTACGAGCTATTGAAGTGATATCATACTTATACCACTCACCCGTGACGGTATCACCATGCTGAGAGAGAATGAGGCGCGGCCAGTCCCCGGCCTCCTGATGGTCTTCGTGCTGATCGCCCTGCTCCTGGGAGGCGTCTTTGCCACTCAGCTGGGCGGCCGCTATCAGGAGCCCTATCACTTCGTGCTCGGCCTGCTGGCGATGATGGGGGCCGGTTTCGCCTTCAAGGGGATCTTCACCCTCGAACCCAACGACGCCCGGGTCCTGACGCTGTTCGGGAAGTACGCCGGCACCGTGAAGCAGCCGGGGCTCTGGTTTGTGAATCCGTTCATGGCCCGCCAGAACGTGTCGCTGCGCGTGCGGAATTTCGAGACGAACAAGCTCAAGGTGAACGACGCGCACTCGAACCCGGTGGAAATCGGGGCGATCGTCGTCTGGAAGGTCACCGACACGGCCGAAGCGATCTTCGAGGTCAACGATTACGCGCAGTACGTCGTGGTGCAGAGCGAGTCGGCGCTGCGCGCGCTCGCCTCGCAGTACCCGTACGATGCCCATGGGCAGGGGATCGCGCTCAGTACACATCAGACCGAAGTCAACAAGGGGTTGCTCGAAGCGCTGCATGAGCGACTCGGCAAGGCTGGCGTGGAGGTGCTCGAGGCGCGGATCAGTCATCTCGCGTATGCGCCGGAAATCGCGGCCGCGATGCTGCAGCGGCAGCAGGCGAGCGCCATCGTCGCCGCCCGTCAGACGATCGTGGAAGGGGCGGTCGGCATGGTGGAACAGGCGCTCGCGCATCTCAAGGAGCGCGACATCGTCGAGCTGGATCCCGAGCGGAAGGCCGCCATGGTCAGCAACCTGCTCGTGGTGCTGTGTTCCGAACGGTCGGCGCAGCCGGTCGTGAACGCCGGCACGCTGTACAACTGAGGCGCGCGTGGCCGAACGCAAATCCTTTCTCCTGCGTGTGGACCGCGAGCTACTCGACGCGGTCCAGCGCTGGGCGAACGATGATTTGCGCAGCCTGAACGGCCAGATCGAATTCGTCCTTCGGCAGGCGCTCCGTGATGCAGGGCGCCTGCCGAAGCGCCACGGACCATCCGACGCGCCATCCGACGCGCCATCCGCTGTATCCGAGTCGACCGAGGTCGACGCGGGGTAACCATGCGCTTCATTCGACCGGTGACGTGGAGTCTCGCCCTCTTCGTGCTCGTCGCGGCCCTGTCGGTCTATCCGGATCTGCCCGCGCGCATCCCGCAGCATATCGATGGGAATGGTCGCGCCGACCGCTTCGTGGACAAGCACCTCGGGTTCTGGCTGCTCCCGCTCCTGATTGGACTCGGCACCATGATCGCGCTCGAGGCCATCCGCGCGCGCCTACCACGCAACCCCGCCCTCTTCAACTTCCCGGGCAAGGAGCAGCTGCTGCGCCTCCCGGTCGACCTGCAGCGCGAGCCCGTCCAGCGCATGCAGTGGTTCATGGACCTCACCAACCTGCTGCTCGTCGGGGTCTTCGCCGGTGTACAGTGGATGCTCTGGCGCGGCGCGTACGGTGAGCGCAGCGGCACCATGTCGATCGCGATCCTCGTACTCCCAGCGGGCTTCCTCGTCGTGACGGGGATCTACCTTACGCGGATCCAAGAGGCCGTGGATATGGCGACCAAGCAACTCGAGAGTCGGCACCGTCCGAGAGCCTGAGAGCCAGAGCCTGAGGGCCAGAGCCTGAGGGTCGAACGTCGACGTCCGTTCGATCGAATGCGCCGCTGGATCAGCGGCCTCCGCGCAGCAACCTCGCGCCCGGGAGCTTACCCGCTTTCCGATCAAAGGTCGCAAAGATGTGCCCGTGCCCTTCGTAGGCCGCATGAATCAGCCGATCCATGAAGCCCGCGCCGCCCGTATTCCCAACGGCGACGTTCGATACGGCGGCGAGCGCCTGCCGCGCAGCGGGAGAGGCGACGATCACGGGATCGTCCACCAACAGGAGCAGCGCACGGGCGGCCTCGACATCAGGCACGCCATAGTGTGCGCGGAGGGCATGCCACGATTCCGCCACCACGAGATCGTGCAGGTGGCACCGCTCGTTCGCTGCGGCCACCTCAGCCAACAGCGCCTGCGCCGCCTCGGACTCGGCAACCGGTTCACCGATCAACAGGCGCAGGACGACGCTGGTGTCGAGCCCGATCATGGAACGTGGTCGCGATCGTGGCGTCGAGCCGCGTCGACACTCGCCCGCACGGCGTCGAGATCGTGCCCGCCCTGTGCCCGATCAGCAAAATCCCGAAGGGCACCGAGGTAGGGGGGCGATTGCTCGCGCACCACGGCGGTCCGGGGGGTCCC
>JBDKIJ010000065.1:0-3112 GCA_039797155.1 Gemmatimonadota bacterium
AGGAAGATTCGAAGGCCGGCCGGCACGCGGTCTCCGAGGAGTGCAATGATGCCGAGGGCGAAGGCAATATCGGTCGCCATCGGGATG
Source organism: Gemmatimonadota bacterium (assembly GCA_039797155.1). Lineage (GTDB taxonomy): Bacteria > Gemmatimonadota > Gemmatimonadetes > Gemmatimonadales > Gemmatimonadaceae > Gemmatimonas. The sequence continues at coordinate 88 of JBDKIJ010000065.1, forward strand.
CCCCATCCCGCGCTGGCCTCCGTGCCGCGCGCGATCACAGCGTACAGGACTGCCGGAACGAGCATGCCACCGATGGCCCCAACGACCGGCAACGCGGCCTTGCGCCACGATGAGAGTGCACCGTCCTGGAGCTCGTGCTTGATCTCGAGCCCAACGAGCAGGAAGAACAGCGCCATCAGGCCGTCATTGACGACATGCTGTAACGACCAGCCGGCCACCGGCGTGTGCCACAGCGTTTGATAGCCCGCCTGCCACGGGGAATTTGCCCAGAGCAGGGCGACGGCGGAGCTGGCCAGCAGCAGGACACCGCTCAATGCCTGACTCGGGGCAGGCGCTGCTTCTGAAATCAGGGTCTCGTCGTGTGCGGGCTTGGTGCTCATTCCGTGAAATCTATGGCAATGGGGAGGTCGCCGACCGTCTGCGTTGACAATATTTCGCAGATGCTATCAGGAACCATCTGTCATCGGATGAGGGGGAGGGTCGCGCCGCTGCGGCTTGGGGTGTGGCTGACCGCGGCCCATCTCATAGCCCATCTTGTGGCCCATCAGGCGGCGCACGCGCAAGGGCGTCCCACCGCAACCCGATGGAATGACCCGCAGGCCGATACGCTGGTGCAGCGGGCGATTGCCCGTCGCGGCCTGCAGCTGGCCGACAGCACACTGCTTTCCTATGCCGCCGATGCGCACGGATTCCTCGCGTTTCTTGCGCAGCTTGGCGACGGCGGGCTGATCCCGCCAAAGGTCGTGCAGAGTGAAGAACTCGCGCTGCAAGTGTCGTGGTGGCAACCCGGGCGCAGCGCGCAGCGGTTGGTTGGACGACGGGATACGACCCTGCTGCCGGCACGGGTGGCGTATTACCGCGATCGCTACGGCGTGGTGCTCGACAATCTCCCTGATCGCATTCGGCTCGGCGACGGACAGGACGTGCGGGACGTCCCGCATCCACTCGCGGCGGGCGCGCCGGCGCTCTACGAGTATGCGCTGGGCAGTCCGCTCCGCATTCGCATTCCCGGACGCGAGATTCTCGTGGACGAAGTGCAGTTCCGCCCCCGCGATCCGTCGCAGCCGTCGGCCATTGGCTCCGTGTATCTCGATCGCGAGTCGGCGGCGGTAGTCCGCCTTTCCATGACCTTCACCCGGGCGGCGATGCGTGATCAGCGCATCGAAACGCTGGTCGTGACGCTTGAGAACGGGCTCGTGCGCGAGCGCTACTGGTTGCCGAGGCGACAGGAAGTCGAGGTCATGCGTGGCAGCACGTGGTTCGATATCCCAGCGCGCGGCATCGTGCGGGGGCGATGGGAAATCGGTGGTTACGTCGTGAATGAGCGCATTGCGCCGGTGGTGCAGCAGTTGCCGCGATGGAGCAGTGCGCCGCGTGATTCGCTGGCGGCGCATCCATTCACGGGGCGCGTCGTCGATGTCCTGCCACCGGAAATTCAATTGGTTACGACGGAGGATGCGGCGCAGGCCCGAATCATCGCGGAGCAGGCGGTCCGCGCGGCGATGCTGTCGCGACCGGCGTCGGCAACGGTTACGGGTCGTGGCATCAGCGATCTGGCGCGATTCAATCGCGCGGAAGGCTTCGCGGTGGGTGCGGGCTTCAGTCATCGCAATCGTCTAGCGCAGCTTTCCGTTCGAGGGCGGTACGGATTCGCCGATCGTGAGGCCAAGGGGTTTGTCGGCATCGGTCCTGTACCTGCCTACGGGCGAACGCCGACGTGGCAGTTGTTCGCCGAACGGGACTATCGCGATCTGGGATTCGCGGAGCGTGCGGGGGTGACGAATTCCTTGGGTGCGTTGCTGTTCGGCAGCGATTACTCCACCCAGGTCGATACGCGTGCGCTCGGAGTGCTGTGGCGACGGATGCCCACGTCGGTGTTCCGCTGGCGCCTGGCGTACGAGGCGGATGCACCGGTCGCGGTGCAGGGCCGTCCGCTTTCCGGCGATTTTGCCCCGACGCTTCGCGCATGGGAAATCAATGGCGTTCGTGCGGAGGGACAGGGGAGTGGCAGCTGGTCGCGCGGTGATGACGCCGGCACGCGTGCGCAGTGGCGCGTGGTCGGTGAAATCGGTGCGTATCGCGGCACGGATGCGCCCATGATGCCGACCGATGGGTCGCAGCCACTCGATCTCCGCGCGCCGCGTGCGGTGCAGCCCTTGGTCGGTCGTCTGGAGGCGCGCATGGAAATGACGCGGCCCTTGTCGGCAGATCGCGCACTCGTCGGGGTGAGCCATCTCGGGGTCGTGACGGGACGCGATCTGCCGCCGCAGTGGATGATCCTCACCGGCGGCCCGTGGTCCGGGCCAGGGTACGGCTTCCATCAATTCGCGAGCCGCTTTGCGTTCTCCCAGCGTGTCGAGTTCCGGCAACCGATTCCTGCGCCATCGATTCCTTTGGGGCGGTATGGGCGTGCGCCTGGGCGCGTGACGCTGACGCCCTTCGCGCAAGCGACCGTCGTCGGGAATGCCGGGGTGTATCCCAGCGCCGGCGTCGGGATGCTCTTCTTTTACGATCTGCTGCGCGCCGACATCGCACGCGGCGTGCGCGACGGCCGTTGGCGATTCGCCATCGATATCGATCGCGGATTCTGGGGGATGCTGTGAAGCCGTCGCACGATCCGGCCCGCTACGACCAGCAGTACTTCGACAAGTGGTACCGGCATCCGCAGCATCGCGTGAAGTCGCCGACGGAGCTGGCAAGGCAGGTGGCATTCGTGTTGGCCACGACCGAGTTCGTCTTGGGCCGTCCCGTCAAGACGGTGCTGGATGTCGGCTGTGGTGAGGGGCAGTGGCGCGCGGCGCTCCGTGCGCACCGGCCGCGTCTGCACTACACGGGGGTGGATCCGAGCGAGTATGCGGTGATGAAGTACGGCACCCGCCGCAACCTGCTGCTTGGACGCATCGATACCCTTGCTACGCTGCCGCTCCGCGCCGAGTACGATTTGGTCGTGTGCTGTGGGATGCTGAACTACCTGACGCCGCGCGATCTCAAGCGTGGTATTGCTCAAGTGGCTGCCCGCACCGGC
>JBDKIJ010000066.1:0-4598 GCA_039797155.1 Gemmatimonadota bacterium
ACCGGTGCACATCGAGATGGCCACGAACAGGCCGGTCACGATGGTGCCCATGAGGAGACCGCCGAGCGCCGCGCCGCCAAGCACGAGACCCACGATGGCGGGGATCACGAGCGGCAGGAGCGAGGGCAGGATCATCTCGCGGATGGCCGCCTTCGTGAGCAGGTCCACCGCGCGATCGTACTGCGGCTTCTGCGTGCCCTTCATGATGCCGGGCAGTTCCTTGAACTGACGACGCACTTCCTGCACGACGGCACCCGCCGCGCGACCGACGGCGGTCATGGCCGACGCGCCGAAGAGGTACGGAATCATGCCGCCGATGAGGAGGCCGATCACGACCTTCGGATCGTCGATGGAGAAGTTCACCGGCGTACCCAGATGCTCGCCGAGCTTGCTGCTGTAGTCGGCGAAGAGCACCAGCGCCGCGAGACCGGCCGAGCCGATCGCGTAGCCCTTGGTCACGGCCTTCGTCGTGTTGCCGACGGCGTCGAGCGCGTCGGTCGTCTTGCGGATTTCCGGGCCGAGGTGGCTCATCTCGGCGATGCCACCGGCGTTGTCGGTGATCGGGCCGTACGCATCGAGCGCGACGATCATGCCGGCCATCGAGAGCATCGACGTCGCGGCGATGGCGATGCCATACAGGCCGGCCATGTCGAAGCAGAAGTAGATCGCGGCCGCCACCACGAGCACCGGCGCGGCGGTGGACTTCATCGAGACCGCGAGGCCGGCGATGACGTTCGTGCCGTGACCGGTTTCCGACGCCTTCGCGATGTCGCGCACCGGCGCGTATTCAGTCGCGGTGTAGTACTCGGTGATGACGACCAGCAGCGCCGTCAGTACGAGGCCGATCATCGCGCAGATGAACAGCGACGTGCCCTGCTCACCGGGGAACATGGCCTGGGTCACGAAGAAGAAGGCGATCGCCGCGAGCACGCCCGACACAATCAGGCCACGGTACAGCGCATTCATGATCTTCCCGCCCGGCTTCACCGACACGAAGAAGGTGCCGACGATCGACGCGGGAATGGAAACGGCGCCAAGCACCAGCGGAAATAGCACGCCGGTGTTGCCGTACGTCGAGAAGCCGAGGCCGGCGACGAGCATCGCGGCAATCACCGTCACCGCATACGTCTCGAAGAGGTCGGCGGCCATGCCGGCGCAGTCGCCGACATTGTCACCGACATTGTCGGCGATCACGGCCGGGTTGCGCGGGTCGTCTTCCGGGATGCCGGCTTCGACCTTGCCCACCAGGTCGGCGCCGACGTCGGCACCCTTCGTGAAGATGCCGCCACCCAGTCGCGCGAAGATCGAGATGAGCGACGAGCCGAACGCGAGGCCGACCATCGGCTCGAGCGCCGCCTTCACCGCCTCTTCGCCGGTGTTCTGGCCGATGGCCACCATGTAGAAGCCCGCCACGCCAAGGAGACCGAGGCCGACCACCAGCATGCCGGTGATGGCGCCGCCCTTGAACGAGATGTTCAGCGCGGCATTGAGCCCCTGCGTCGCGGCCTGCGCGGTGCGCGAGTTGGCGCGGACCGAGACGAACATGCCGATGAAGCCGGCGACGCCGGACAGGATGGCACCGATCGCGAAGCCGATGGCGGTCATCCAGCTGCCGAGGCCGAGGCCAACAGCGAGGAAGAGCACCGCGCCGACAAGGGCGATGGTGGTGTACTGACGCTTCAGGTAGGCATCGGCGCCTTCCTGGATGGCACCAGCGATCTGCTGCATCCGCTCATTGCCGGCGGGCTGCGCGATGATCCAGCGGGCCGAGACGATCCCGTAGACGATCGCAAGCGCCGCACAACCGAGGGCGAGAATCAGGGCGTACTGCTCGAGCACAAGAGTGTCCGGGTTGGTGGGAGGGGACCGCATCGGGGACGAACAACCCCCCGATTTGGGGCAATCCGAAGAAAATCATCGACGGAGCGGGGGTTTGCCAGTAGGGGTCGCCTTGTCCCGCTCCGATTCGGGGGGCACCTTCTCGCCATGCTGAACCGCCTCCCCGCGCCTCGGCGCCTCCTTCCGCTGGGGCTCGCCGGTCTTGCGGCCGTGTCCGCCTGCCGCCCCGGTGCCGTGCCGTCAACCGGCGCCCCGTCCGACTCCCCCGCGCTTCCCGTCCCCTACGTGATTCTGGACGGGCAGTCGCAGGTGACCCCCGCCTTCGCGGATACCAGCCGCTGGATCCGTGAGCATCTCTGGGTCGAGACCGAGTTCGATTCGGACTTCGACGGCAAGCGCGATCGGGTCCACGTGGCCGTGACGCGCCCCGGGCCGACGGCTGACGGGCTTCGGGTGCCGGTGGTGTATGAAACCAGTCCGTATTACGCCGGCACGGTCGGGACGGACGACATCTTCTGGGATGTAAAGCAGGAGTTGGGGGCGCCACCGCCGCCCAGGAAGCTGGGCCCGGGCGTCCCGTTCCGGGCCAATCGCACGCAGATCTCGGGATCGCAGCTGCGGAACTGGGTGCCGCGCGGCTTCGCCGTCGTCCATTCCGAGTCGCCGGGGACGGGGCTCAGCCAAGGGTGCATCTCGATCGGCGGGATGAACGAGTCGCTGGCGCCGAAAGCGGTCATTGATTGGCTGAACGGGCGGGCGAAGGGGTATACGACCGTTGACGGCGCCCAGGAGGTCCGGGCGGCGTGGAGCACCGGCAAGGTTGGCATGACCGGCACCTCGTTCAACGGGACGCTGCCGATCGCCGCCGCGACGACCGGGGTGAAGGGGCTCGAGGCCATCATCCCCGTCTCGCCCAACAACTCCTATTATCGCTACTACCGCAGCAACGGTCTCGTGCGTAGCCCGGGGGGGTACCTCGGTGAAGATGTCGACGTCCTGTACGACTACGTGCAGAGCGGGCCGCCGGAGACGCGGGCACGATGCAACGCGCAGATCCGCGATGCGCAGATCATGGCGAACATTGATCGCCGCTCCGGTGATCGGAATGCCTTCTGGGATGGGCGCGACTATCTGCTGCAGGCGAAGGGGATCCGCGCGGCGATGCTGACGGCGCATGGCTTCAACGACTGGAACGTGATGCCGTCGCACACAACGCTGATGGCGGAGGCAGTCCGCAAGAACGGTGTCCCCGTGCAGCAGTACTACCATCAGGGCGGGCACGGTGGGGAGCCGCCGCTGGCGATGATGAATCGCTGGTTCACGCGCTACCTGTTGGGTGTGCAGAACGGCGTCGAGCGCGATCCGAAGGCGTTTGTCGTGCGCGAAGGGGCCAATCGTCAGCAGCCGACTGCGTACGCCGACTACCCGCATCCCGAGGCGCAGGCGGTAGCGGTGTATCCGTCGCCCATGCGCGCTGACGGTGGTGCGCTGGCGCTGACGGCAGCGCCGGGATCGTCGTCCGCCACCATTGTGGATGATGTCGCAAAGAGCGGCGGCGAATTGGCGAGCGCCCCGAGTTCGCCGCATCGATTGCTGTATGTCACGCCGGAGCTTCAGGCGCCGGTCCATGTATCAGGGACGCCGCGGGTCTCGATTACCCTCTCGGCGAATAAGCCAGCGGCGAACCTCTCGGTGTGGCTCGTCGAGTTGCCGTTCCCGGAAAAGGGGGGCGGTGGCAATGGGCTAGGGATAATCACGCGCGGGTGGGCGGATCCGCAAAATGCTCAGACGCTCTCGCGTTCGGTGCCACTGACACCGGGGCAGCCGGTGACCGTGACCTTCGATCTTGAGCCTGACGATCAGATCATTGCGGCGGGGAAGCGCATCGGCTTCATGATCTTTTCCAGTGACAAGGAGTACACGTTGTGGCCGAGTCCCGGGACGACGTTGTCGGTGTCGGTGGAGAAGACGAGTCTCGCGCTCCCCGTGGTGGGAGGACGTGCGGCACTGGAGAAAGCCATGGGTGTCACCCTGGGAGGCACACGATGAAATCCGGAATGATGGCCTCGATGATATCGCACGTTGCCGCGATGGCGGCGTGCATTGGTGTGGTGCCGGCGCTGCACGCGCAGGCGGCGAGTGGTGTGGTCGCCATAACGCATGCGCACGTGGTGGACGGCGTCACGGCGCAGCGCGTGCGCAACGCCACGATTGTTGTGCGCGACGGCAAGATCGCCAGCATTCAGGCGGGCGGTAGCGTACCGGCGGGCGCGACGGTCATCGATGCGGGTGGCCGCTGGATCGCTCCGGGGATGATCGATGTCCACACGCACGTCAGCACGCTGGCCAACGCACGGCGGGCGCTCCAAAGCGGCGTGACCACCGTGCGCAGCGCAAGTGTGCCGGCCTTTCAGGATGTCGCGCTGCGCGATCTCGCGAAGGCCGGGCAGGTGATGGCCCCCGATGTGCTGGCCACCGGGGTGTTCGTGACGCCGGATCTTGGCGAGACGCTGTTGGCAGATGCACGGCTTGGTGCGTTGGCGCGTGGCGTTCGGACGCCTAACGAGCTCAAGACGCTCGTGCGCATCAATGCCGATCGCGGTGTGAATTGGATCAAGACGCGCGGCACGGAGCGGGTCGGACTTCCCGATACCGATCCACGGCAGCAGACCTATTCGGAGGCGCAGCTGCGCGCGGTGGTCGAAGAGGCCACGGCACGTGGGCTGCCCGTCATGGCGCACGCGCATGGCGATGAAGGC
>JBDKIJ010000067.1:0-2610 GCA_039797155.1 Gemmatimonadota bacterium
CGGCGCATGGCGGGCGTGGAGAGATGGCCTGTAGACGCAGGAACGGCGCGGGAACGTAGCACCCGGGCGACACCGGCGGCGACCCATCGGGTCTATCGCCGCGAGGTGCGGGCGTCCAACATCATCCTGCCGGTTGTGACGAGACTTCACCCCTGACGCCGACCAACACGCGAATCATGACACAGACCGAGGCGTTGGCATACTTCGACACACTGCCGGCGGTGACCACGCAGGAGATGCATGGCCACTGGCGTGGCTCCGGCGTGCCGACCGGTCACGACATGGATGGTCTGCTCGAGGCCTACGCGTGGTACGGCAAGGCGTTCGAGAGCGACGAGGCGGTACACCCGCTCGTATTCCGGGATCGCGCCGGACAGCCATACGCCATCGATCCGCGACGGATTCCGCTTTCGCTGTCGCGCTACCACGCGCTCACGCGGCATCCGGTGTCGCGCACCCTGTTCACCCTCGCCACCCCGCTGCTCCGCACGCGCCAGCCGCGGGCCCGGTTGCGAGCGATGACGTATCGGGGCGTGACGACCGCGGCCATGGTGTACGACCATCTGCCGATCATCGATCTGTTCCGGCGCATCGACCACCGCACCGTGTTCGGGCTGATGGACATGCGCGGCGCGGCGCCATTCTTCTTCCGGTTGGAGCGGGATACATGACCGGCTGCCAACCCTGATGTTTCCACCGCAACCGCGCTCGCGGGTGGAATTGCCCTGACGCGATGGTATGCGCATATTTTTATTTCAAACATGCGCATAGGTGGGCCGTTGTCGAAATCTCCCAAAGGTCGCGTTCGCGATCGCGTTCGCGAGACCGTCGCGTCGCCGTACGCTGCACAGACCCGTCGCGCGACCAATCTGACCCTCTCCCCTGAAGCCATGGAGAAGGCGGACAGAGTGGCCGCGGCGCGCGGCACCAGTGTGTCCCGCCTGGTCGACGATTTGCTGAGTGCGCTCCCCGATGCGGAGGCCCGTCCGTTGGCCGACGAGCTCACACCGGCCGTCCGTCGCCTGCTCGGCGTGGTACGCGACTCAGCGCTCACGGAGCACGACTATCGGCAGCACCTCGTTCGCAAGTACGGAGCGCGAGAGTAGGTGCCGACGCGCAGGGTACGTGAGCCGGTTCCTCCAAAAACGGGCAAGGGATCGCGCGGCACTCCGGTCGTGCTGATCGACACCAACGTGGTGCTCGACCTGATGCTCGACCGGGCGCCGTGGAGCAACGATGCCGCGCGTCTGTTCACGGCGGCAAACCAGGGTGTCCTGGATGCGTGGGTCTCGGCACACGCGCTCAGCACGGTGCACTACATCGTCGAGCGAGAGCGGGGGCGTCAGGTAGCGGCAGCGGCGATTGCCGACCTGCTCTCGATTGTGCGCGTGGTGCCTCTCGATGGGGCCGCCTTTCAGCGAGCGCTCACACTGGGCCTCGCCGACTACGAAGACGCCCTGCAGGTCGTCGCGGCTCTTGTGGTGGATGCCCAATGTGTGGTCACGCGCAATGGGCGCGACTTCAAGGGCGCGAGCGTCCCGGTGCTCGCGCCTGCTGAAGCGCTGGCCGTATTTGGCCTTCCCTGTCACCGGGGTAGGCCGTGAACAGATCAAAGTCGATCACGTCCTACGTGTCCGCGCTGGAACCAGGGCGGAAATGGTCGACCCCTACCGCAACGCGTGCGCGATCGTCTCTCCCAGCTCCTTGCTGGTGAACGGCTTGGCCACGAGCGCCACCACGCCGGGATGATCGACCGTGGGGGTTCGCAGGCTCTCCGCGTGACCGGACATCATCACGACCGGCATCTGCGGGTGCGTAGCGCGCAGTCGGTCGGCCAGTTCCCAGCCGTCGAGCCCCGGCATGTGCACATCTGACAGCACCAGCGACACCGGCGGATCGATCGTCGGCAGCATCGCTTCCACTGTCAGCGGATCGTTGGTGCAGACGGCGCGATACCCCAAGCGCTCGATCAGACGACCGGTCGCCTGCAACACCGCCGGTTCGTCGTCCACCACGAGGATCGCGTTCGCCGATGCAGGCGTAGCCGCAGCCGCAGACGGACGAACATCAGCGGACGGCGGCGTCGAGACGTCGAAGGCGGCGGCGCTCGAAAGGTTGGCACCGGCCACGGTCGACGGCGGCGGTGCCGTCGTCGCCTCCGCGAGACGCCACTCGCCCGTGTGCACCGGCGAGAGTGGACCGTCGTGTTCCGGCAGGAAGATCTCGGCACAGGCGCCGTCGCCAACACGGCTGCAGAGGCGGAGCAGCCCGCCAAGCTCCTGCACCGTTTCCTGGACCGTCCCCAGCCCGAGCACCTCCAGATCACAATTGTCCGACGTGGCAATCGCGGCGTGTAGCGAGTTCATGGCGGCGGGTGTCATGCCGGCCCCGTCGTCGTGCACCTGAATCATCACCATGCGGTTGGCCGCGTCCGACAGGCCCACGTCGGAAGGACCAAAGGTGACACGGTGCGCCCCGGGGGGCGGCTCCACAGCCATCGCGGCACGATCAGAGGAGGCCACGGTGATGTTCACCGATCCGCCTGGCGGTAGCGCTTCAGCGGCGTTCGCGACCAGCAGCACCAGCAGCCGCTGTATTTCGGCGGCGTCG
>JBDKIJ010000068.1:0-6783 GCA_039797155.1 Gemmatimonadota bacterium
CCCCATGCCTCCACCCATCCCACTACCTACGCCGCCACTCATCCCGGTGCCGGCGCCTCCGCCCATTCCCGGACGACGATCATCCCGACGCTGTCCCTGATTGAGCCCGCCACCAGGAACCGCTGAAGCAACGGGGCGAGGACCACCGAAGGAGGGCGAAGCGGATGCGATGGGACGTGGACGCGGGGCGCCTGGCACCACGGGGCGCGGACGCGGACAATCCGGCGGCAATTGCAGGGGAGGCGCGGCCGGCGGCTCCGATGGCGCCGGCACCGCTGCATCCACCGCAGGCTCAGCGGGCACCGACGCCACCGGAACGGCGGGCTCGGCAGCTGCCTTGGGCGTACTTGCAGCGGCGACCGGCGCAGCCTCAGCGGAACGCTCTGCCTCGACTGGCGTCGAGGTGGGCGCCGCCGTTTCCTCACTGGCCGCGATCTCTCGGGACGGCTCGGACTTCACCGCTGGCGACACGCTCTTGGCCGGCTTTGGTGCCGAAGTTGTGGGCGCGACGGCGGTTTCCACCGCCGGCTCACTCACGATGGCGACCGGCGGCTCCTCGGCGTGCACCACGACCGGCGAGACCGACACCGGTGCGTCATCAGACGCGACCACCTCGCCTGACGACGGGGTGTCAAGCTCCGCATCAGCCGCCGTGGGCATGTCGGCCGCCCGACGCCGGCGCACCGAAGGCGCGGGTGCAGGCGCTTCGTCCACGACCGGCGCGGCTGGCTCCGCCGCGGCTGTCCGACGACGGCGCGGCGCGGCCGCCGGCGCTGGCTGCGCCTTTTCGGCGCGCACGCGCTTCTCGCGCTCCCAACGGGCGCGGATTCGGGACACCTGATCGTCGGTCAACAGCGACAAATGGCTGCGAACCGGCACGTCCATCTGACGCAGCAGGGCGATCACCTCGTCCGCCGAGATGCCGAACTCACCTGCCATGTCATGCACACGAAGCTTGCTCAACCCGTCCTCCTACCGCGAACCGCGCGTCGCGTCGCCTGCCGGGGGGGCCCCGGCTACGGCGCCACGGATTCCGCGCGCCAGCCCCTGATCCACGATTCCGATTGCCGCCGTTGACTCCCGCCCCACGGCGCCACCCAGCTCGGCCGCACTCGGCCACTCCACCATCTCGACGCGTCGTGCTCGAAGAACCGGAACCACCTTGTCCAACGAATGCCGCGACGCATCACCAGCCACCAGCGCCAACACCACCTTGCCCTTCTGCGCCGAGAGGCGCACCTGCTCGGTTCCCACCACGATCAGTCGCCCACGTGCCCCAAGCCCGATCAACCCGAGCACCTTGCGGCGCCACTCCTCGCCCGGGACGTCGGGCCCGGCATCACCACGCATCAACGACTCACGCGCCGTCTTCGGTGGTCAGTTCATCGATGAAGGCCATGATCCGGTCCGCCTCTTCCGGCGCAATGCCCGGCAGTCTGAGCAGATCGTCACGGTCAAGATCCAGAATATCGTTCAACGTCCGATACCCCGCTTCGGCCAGAACGGCCACCGTGGCCGTCTCCAGCCCCTTGATGTCCGTGAGCGGTACATCGGCCTCTTCCTGCTCGGCAGGCAGCGGCGCGAAGAGCGAGCCGTCGCCCCCCTTCTCGATCCATTCGCGGCTCGAGAAGAGATCGATCTTCCATCCAGTCAACTCGGATGCCAATCGAACATTCTGTCCGTTGCGCCCGATCGCCAACGAGAGCTGGTCTTCATCCACAACCGCTTCGATGGTCCGGCTGATCGGATCGCTGAACACGCGGGCCACGCGGGCCGGCGCGAGCGCCAACTTGGCGAAGCGCTCCGGATCCGGGGACCACGGCACGATATCGATGCGCTCGCCGCCCAGTTCATTGACGACGGCCTGGACGCGCGCGCCCTTGAGACCGACGCACGCGCCGATCGGGTCGATGGCGTCGTCGCGCGAGGTCACCGCGATCTTGGTTCGGCTGCCGACTTCACGCGCCGCCGCCTTGATCTCGACGATCCCCTGTTGAATTTCCGGAACTTCGAGCTTGAAGAGTGCCTGGACAAAGAGCGCGTCGGAACGGCTCAAAATGAGACGGGGACCCTTCGGGGTGTCCTCGACGCGCTTGAGCACCGCGCGTACCGGCTCACCCTGATGGTAGTGCTCCCGATGATTCTGTTCGCGATACGGAATGATGGCTTCCGCCTCGCGGAACTTGTTGAGCATGACGACCAGCTTGCCGCGTTCGATCTGCTGCACTTCGCCCGACAGCAGATCGCCCACGCGACCGGCGAATTCATCGCGGATGCGGGTCCGTTCCCCTTCGCGCACGCGCTGGATGATCCGCTGCTTGGCCGCCTGCACCGCACCACGGCCAAACTCCGCGAAGTCCACGGGGATTTCCATGACGTCGCCGACTTGGAACTCCGGGTCCTCGAAACGCGCCTCCTCGAGCAGCACCTCACGCGACGCATCCGTCACCTCTTCGACCACCGTCTTGAGCAGCACGATGCGAATGGTGCCTTTGTCTTCATCGATCTCGACCTCGGCCTGCACATTGGCCCCATGCTTTTTGGCCAGGGCGGCATGAATGCCATCCTGGAGCAGGCCATGCAGTTCCGAACGATCGAGCTGCTTCGAATTGGACAGTTCGCGGAACGCTGCGAGTATCTCGGCCGATCCGACCATCCGTCTCCCCTATCGTTTCCAGTGGAACGCCAGACGCGCCTGCGTGACGTCGGCGAGCGGCACATCAACTTCCCGCCCCTTCCCGTCACGCACCCGCGCCACCTCATGTCCAGCCTCGCCATCCACCGCGAGGATCTCCACTTCCTGCTTGCCACCCGCGAGCAGCCCGCTGGTCACGGTTGCCCGCCTGCCAACGAACCGACGCCAATCCGCCGCGTGCCGCAGGGGCCGATCAGCCCCCGGGGACGACACCTCCAACACATACTGTTCACCAACGAGCGCAGAGGCTTCCAGCATCGCCTCAAGCGCCCGCGACACCTTCGTGCAATCGTCGATCGAGACCTTCTCGCCGTCTCGACGATCCATACGAATTTCCAGAACCGGACGCGAACGCGACCCGCCGCGCCGAAGCTCGACGAGATCGAACCCCAGCCCGTCAAGTTCCCGCGCGATCACGCCATCGATCGAGTCGCCCACGCCACCTCTCCACCTGCCACTACAGGTCTACGCTTGGAAACCTGCGGCAGACCGACCCCCCGAAGAACAAAAAAGTGTGGGGGCCATCCCCACACTTCAGCAGCCCGCGGGCGGGCAAGGTCGCGAAGGTTTCCTACTCAGAATGACAAGTTACCGGTCTATCGCACCCCGGTCAAGATGAGCAGAGGGCAATGATGCCAAGTTGGCGCCCGGCATCTCCGCCACGATGGCTGTAAAACCGATCCTGGTCGCATCGCGTACACGCGCTATCGATCGTCACCGCCGCCGCCCCACGTCGTTCGGCTTGGGCCGCCTGCACCGCCCGGACATCCAACATCCCTTTTCCCGAGGCTGGCGTCCCGAACATGGCCTCCAGCACTTCCGGTCCGACCTCGTAACAGCTGCCGCAAATGGCCGGCCCCAGATGGACTCGACATTCCTCAACAGGGAATCCGAGTGCCTCCATCGCATCGAACCCGCGGTCCAGAATACCCGACGCCGTACCGCGCCATCCCGCATGAAGAGCCGCAACGGCCCCACGGGGATGCCACACGAGCACGGGGGTGCAATCGGCAATCGTCACCGCCAACGCCGTCCCACAGGCTACGGTGACATGCCCGTCGCCTTCAGGGAACCGCCGCCAGCCCGACCACTGCCCACTGTGCGTGAGCACGTCCGCACCGTGCACCTGATGGGCACTGGCCAGCCGAACGACTCCCAATGTCCGCAGATCGTCTTCGAGCTCCCGCCAGTTCGCGAGGACCTCAGGGGCGGCGGTGCCGTCCGATTGAAATCCGAAGGAGCCGCAGGCGCGGGTGGTGGTCCATCCCCGCATCTCATCGGGGAGCCCCAGAATTCGCTCTGCCCTCTCCAGCACAGGACTCCAGCCCTCAGCGAGCGCTCAGGACTACCCGCTGGATCGACGCGCCGAGCGCCCCGAGCCGCTGCTCGATTCGCTCGTAGCCACGCTCGATCTGCTGGGCGTTGTTGATCACACTGGTCCCCTCGGCGCACAGAGCCGCCAACAGCATCGCCATCCCGGCGCGAATATCCGGCGACTCCACCGTCCCGCCCCGCAAGCGCGTTGGACCGGACACGATCGCACGATGCGGATCGCACAACACGATGCGCGCACCCATCCCCACGAGCTTGTCCGTGAAATACAGGCGAGACTCAAACATCTTTTCGTGGAACAGGATCATGCCTTCGCACTGCGTGGCCGCGACAATCGCGATCGACATCACGTCAGCCGGAAATGCTGGCCACGGCTGGTCCTCCAGCTTGGGCACATGGCCGCCCAGGTCGCTCTGAATCGTTCGCGACTGTTCCGCCGGAACAATGAGATCATCGCCGTCAATCTGACAACTGATCCCCAAGCGCTCGAACCCCATCAAGGTGCTACGCAGATGCCCAACGCCGGCGCGCTCGATACGCAACGTCGAGCGCGTGACGGCCGCCAACCCGATGAACGAGCCGACTTCGATGTGGTCCGGACCGATCTCATGCGTGGCCCCACCGAGCGGGAGGCCTCCCTCGATCGTGTACACGTTCGACCCAATCCCCTCGATGCGAGCCCCTAGCGCCACGAGGAAACGCGCCAGATCCTGCACGTGCGGCTCGCTGGCGGCGTTGCGCAGGATCGTCCGGCCCTTGGCCGCCACGGCAGCGACCAGGGCATTCTCGGTCGCCGTCACGCTGGGTTCGTCGAGGAACACGTCGGCGCCGACCAACCCGCGCGTGTCGAATCGGAATCGTTCGCCGAGCTCATAGGTGGCGCCGAGCGCTTGCAGCACATGAAAGTGCGTGTCGAGACGACGACGTCCGATCACGTCGCCCCCGGGTGGCGAGAGCGTCACCGTGCCACAGCGGGCGAGCAGCGGGGCCGCCAGGAGGATCGATGCCCGAATCCGCGCGCACATCTGCGGATCGAGATCAGCGGCCGTCACCGATTTTGCATGAATCCGGAGCGCATTCTCACCGGTCCACTCACAATCGGCCCCAGTGGTACGGATCAGTTCGACCAGCGTTTCGATATCGCGGATCCGCGGCACATTCAGCAGCTGCACCGGCTGATCAGTGATCAGTGCGGCTGCCACGATGGGGAGCGCGGCGTTCTTGTTCCCCGCCGGGCGAATGGTACCCTGGAGACGCTGACCACCTTCAACGATGAACTGAACGGCCGACATGCCTGTGGGATTGGAGGAACATCCAAATTGTCGGCGCAGGGCGATGCACCGGTGGCAAAACTTGAGTGAAGAATAGTCGGGCCACGCCACGCGTGCCTCCCCCAGAACGCCGCCCCTTCCCGGTCCATCGAGGAGGGCTTAGATCACGGAGATGAGCCCAGGACCGATCCATGCCCTGATCCCGCAGGTGGCCGCGCTCCCCGATACCATCGTCGCGCGCACCGTGCCCACGCGGGATTTCCTCGACTGGAGCACGGGCATCCTCGAGCTCGTGGTGCTCCTGCTCGGCGCTGCCGTTCTCACGGCGCTCATCCTGCTGCTACTCGCGGCCCGACAGGGGGTGCGACGGGTTTCGGCCGCCACCGAGCGACTGGCCGATGACACGCGCCCCATGCTGCGAGAAGCGTCGGCCACCGTCGCGGAAGCGCGCGCCATGGTCGCGACCGTGCGTGAGGACGTGAGCAAGGTGTCCGGTGCTGCCGGTGCCGTTGGTGATCAGTTGCGGGAGGCGACCGAAGCAACGGCGCAACGCATCCGTGAGGTCGGTGCGGTACTCGACGTGGTGCAAGAGGAATTGGAGGAGACCGCCCTCGCCGGCGCGCAGGCGTTACGCGGTCTTCGGCTCGGTGGGCTGGCACTGCTCAACCGTCGTCGGAAGCGTCGACGGTCCGCCCCGTCGACGTCCCGAGATACGCCGGATGTCCGGCCCACGGACGCTGACGATCAGGCAGACCGCGATGGATAAGGCGTGCCTACGCGGGCGTTGGATATGGTCTGTCATGGCAGCCATTCTGGTGCTCGGTTTTCCCCGGAGTGCGTGGGCATGGACCCCCGGCACCCACGTGTTTCTCGGCGATGCACTCCTCCGCAATCTCGCGCTTATCCCGGGGAACCTGGCTGAGCTGCTCGCCGCCTTTCCCGCAGACTTTCTGTACGGCTCGATTGCTGCCGACACGAGCATCGCCAAGAAGTACGCGGAGGTGGGACGGCATTGCCACTCATGGCGTATCGGCCTCGAAATCCACGACGAAGCGACCCCCCCGTCCTTACGGGCCTTCGCCTTGGGGTATCTGTCGCACCTTGCCGCCGATGTGGTCGCCCACAATTTCTTTGTGCCCCGGCAACTGGCCGTCACGTCGAGCACCACGGCGCTCGGTCACAGTTACTGGGAGAGCCGTATTGATACGCATCTTGGCGAGGCCTGGCCGCGCCGCGCCCGTGAGCTGCTGCTCATTGATCACGCCCTCTCGGATCAGCATCTCGACCGCATCCTCAGCCCCACCCTGTTCGGGACGCCGACGAATCGACGCATCTTCCGCGGCATGGTGTACGTCACCGACACGGACCCATGGCAACGGATCTTTCAACTGGTGGCTGAAAACAGCCGATGGGATCTGAGCGACGCCGATGTGGCGCGCTATCTGACGCGATCCTTCGACTATATCGTGGATCTCCTCACCCACT
>JBDKIJ010000069.1:0-3018 GCA_039797155.1 Gemmatimonadota bacterium
AAATCCAACCACCCCGTCGTCGTAAGAGCGTGATCAAATGCGTGTAGATCAAAACGCGAGGCTTCGTTGTAACAGGGCACAACCAGCGTAACTCGCATGGTATCAAGCGACATTTCCGTCATGCCGTCTCCCGACGAACGATTGCGAGCAGGGAGAGACCCAGCGGCAGGGTGCGTCTCGGTAACCAGCGCAATTCGCACCGTAGAATGCGAAACAGCAGCTGATTGAGGAATGGAGACGGGATGAGATCCGCTGGACGGTACCCCAACATGCGCTCACGCAAACGCTGCAATACCGCCAGTGGAAGCAGCAGCAGGTTGATTCCGGTGAGATATTCCACGCGAAGCCCCGCTTCCTCGATATGTGCACGAAACATGCGCCGCGTATAACGCCGCACATGCTGATGCGTCACATCGTGCGGTCCCCATAACACGGGGAGTGCCGGCACCGTGATCACAATGGCACCCCCGGGGGCGAGGCGCGTCGCAAGAACACGCAACGACTCGACCGGCTTCGATAAATGCTCGAGCACATCGAATAAGCCAATCACGTCGAATTGCGAAACATCGGCGAAATCGGGTACGCCATCCGGCAGCCACCCCGACGCGATGGTCCCGATACCGCGCGCACGGGCACATTCCATCGCATTACGATCAAACTCGAATCCATGTACGTGACCGAACTGCGCGAGCAATGGGAGGTTGCCCCCCGATCCACATCCCGCATCGAGAATCATGGCATCGCGAGGCACTCCAATCCGTTTGAGCGTAGCCGCAATGAAAGCACGACGACCGCGGAACCACCAGTGATTCGCCTCCGCCTCGGCCATAAGAGCAAACGCGTCGCGTTCCATCTCAAATACGATCCCCGAGTTCGTGCTTGAGCCCCGCCAGCGTCGTCAAAGCCTGCAACGGCGTCATGCTGTCCACATCGAGCGCGGCCACCGTCGCCTTGAGCGCCTGCGCCGCCTCATCAACCGGCGCCGGCACCGACGGTGCCTCTCCGAAGAAGCCCAACTGATCACTCGGCACCTGATGCTTCATCCGCGGCCCGCGCCGCCTCGTACTCGACGGCGCCTGCATGCCATCGGCCGTCAGACGCGCCGCCATCTGCTCTCCCTCGCCTTCGAGCAGCGCCAACACTTCCTTGGCGCGCGTGATCACGGGGGCGGGCAACCCGGCGAGACGTCCCACCTCAATGCCATACGACCGATCCGCACCGCCGGGAATCAGCTGGTGCAGGAACAGGACCCGATCACCCACTTCACGGACCGCCACCGTGAAGTTGCGTACACCACTCAGCTCACTCTCGAGTTGGGTCAACTCATGGTAATGCGTGGCAAAAACGGTCTTGCAGCCGATCGCATCATGCAGATGCTCACTCACGCTCCACGCGATCGACACGCCATCGTACGTGCTGGTACCGCGGCCGATCTCGTCCAGCAGCACCAGTGACCGCTTGGTGGCGGTGTGCAGGATCGCACTGGTCTCGCTCATCTCCACCATGAAGGTGGACTGCCCGCGGACCAGATTGTCGCTCGCGCCAACGCGCGTGAACAACCGATCCACCACCGGCAGTCGCGCGGCGCGCGCCGGCACGTACGATCCCACCTGCGCCATCAGCTGAATCAACCCGATCTGCCGAAGAATCGTGCTCTTGCCGGCCATGTTGGGCCCGGTCAACACGATCAGCTGCGCCTCCTCGGCCAACTGCAAGTCGTTCGGAATGAACTGCTCGCGCGCCATCATCTGCTCGACCACCGGATGCCGACCGGCGATGATCTCGAGATCGAACCCATCATGCAGCACGGGACACACGTACTGCGCCCGTTCCGCCACTTCGGCCAGACTCGTGAGCACGTCAATCGTCGCTACGCGACGCGCTACACCCTGCCATCTCGCAATGGCATCGCCGGCCTCACGACGCAACTGCTCGAACAGCTCCCGTTCGCGCGACTCGATCCGCTCGGCCGCGCTCAACACCTTCTCCTCGTATTCCTTGAGCGCCGGTGTGATGTACCGCTCCGCGCCGGTCAGCGTCTGCCGACGTTGGTAATCGTCGGGCACCAGATGCCGATTGGCGTTCGAAATCTCGAGGAAATATCCGAATACCTTGTTGTAGCCGACCTTGAGCGACGTGATCCCGGTGCGTGCACGCTCCTGCTGCTGGATCGTCGCAATCGCATCCTTGCCGCCGTCGCGCAACGCGCGCAGCTCGTCAAGTTCTGCATCAACGCCAGGCGCAATCGTGTCTTCCTCGCCGATCATCAGCGGGGGTCGCTCCACCAGCGTCGCCGTGATGCGCGCGGCACAGTCGGCGCCATCATCCCACGCCGCCATCATCTCGGCCAACACCCCACCCGTCGGAGCGTTCCCCAGCAGCGCCCGCACCGCCGACGCAACTCGAGGGAGCCGCGCGAGTGAATCGCCGAGCGCACGAAGTTCGCGCGGAGTGGCACGGGACGCCGCCGCCTTGCTGGCAAGCCGTTCGACGTCGCGCACGCCATCGAGGGCATCACGCAACGCTGCACGCCCCACAGGGTCGCGCACCAGCACCGTCACCGCCCGCTGGCGCTGCTCGATCGCTGCACGCTCGAGCAGTGGTGCCAGCAGCCATTGCCTCAACAGTCGCTGCCCCATCGGCGTGGTGGTGTGATCCAGCACCGACAGCAGCGTGCCCGCCACGTCACCGCCACGCAGCGACTCCACGAGTTCGAGATTGCGGCGCGTCATCTCGTCGAGTGGCATCACGCCACCCGGGCGCTCGACGACCGGACGCGCGAGATGGGGGAGGCCGCCAGGCTGCAGTTCACGGAGATAGCGCAACAGCGCGCCGGCTACACCGATCGCTGCCTGATCGTCGGCACCCAGACCAAACCCTTCAAGGCTGGCGACCGCGAACTGCCGCGCGAGTTCATCGGCGGCGAGCTGCGCGTCAAACTCCCATCCCTCACGCTCGGTGACGAGCGCACCGTCAGCCGCTTGCAGCGCCGGCTCGAGCACTCCCGCCTCACGCTGC